>DYRK01000611.1 GCA_020718785.1 Desulfatirhabdium butyrativorans
CGGCTTGCAAAGCCGTTTTACTGTAAAACGATTTTGCAAATCGTTTCTGTTTCCGATTTAATAAAATCATAATATTCTGATTTTATCCGAAAAACGATCTGCATCTATTTTAAGTTTTTGGCGTTTTACTGTAAAACGGCTTTGCAAGCCGTTTTGTGTCCGGTTTCGGCAAAACGGTCTGCGTCTGTTTTAAGTTTTTGGCGTTTTACGACCCTGCGGCTTTCATCATGACAGACACCGATATCGAAAAAGCAGAGATTGACCTTTTCATAGACGCGGTCTATCATCGTTACGGCTACGATTTCAGGCATTATGCCAAAGCTTCCCTAAGGCGCAGGGTTCGGAGTCTTCTGCAGAAAACCGGACTTCACAAAGTCAGTGAAATGATTCCCAATCTGCTGCATGATGAAAACTTTTTTGAAAGCGTAGTCCGGGAGCTTTCTGTCACGGTTACGGAAATGTTCCGTGATCCGGATTTTTTTCGGGCTGTGAGAGAAAAAGTGATTCCCTATCTGAGAACATACCCGTTTGTCAAAATCTGGCACGCAGGATGTGCAACCGGCGAAGAAGCCTATTCTTTGGCAGTTGTCCTGACAGAGGAGGGACTCTATGAGAGAAGCACGGTCTTTGCCACGGATTTCAACCCGGCAGCACTGGAAAAAGCAAAAGAAGGCATTTTCTCCCTTAAAGCCATGAAAGACTTTACCGCAAATTATCAGCAGTCCGGCGGAACAGGCTCTTTTTCCGATTATTACCATGCGCGCTACGGCTCCGCTATCATAGACAATGCCTTAAAGCAGAAAATCACCTTTGCGGATCATAATCTGGTCACAGACGGGGTGTTCGGCGAGATGAACCTGATTCTGTGCCGCAATGTCATGATTTACTTTGATAAAATTCTTCAGAACCGTGTGATCCGTCTGTTTTATGACAGCCTGATACATAAAGGATTTTTTTGTCTCGGAACCAAAGAAACACTTCAATTTTCAGACATACAGAACCGTTTTGCTCTTATTGATGAAAAACAGAAAATCTGGCAAAAGAAAATATAAAGCCGTAGTGATGGGAAGCTCGGCAGGCGGTTTGGCAGTCCTTGCGCGGATATTATCCGTGTTTCCACCGGATTTCCGGGTTCCGCTGATTGTTGTTCAGCATCTGCATCCCCGGCAGGGTGAATTTTATATTCAGTATCTGAACGGCCGGACCGCGCTCACGGTAAAAGAGGCTGATGAAAAAGAAGATATTGTCGGCGGATATGTGTATTTCGCACCGCCGAATTATCATCTGCTCATCGAAGAAGATGAAACCTTTTCCTTATCTTCGGATGAAAAAGTGAATTACTCACGGCCTTCCATAGACGTGCTGTTTGAAAGCGCGGCAGAGACCTACGGGTCTGCGCTCGCAGGCGTTATTCTCACCGGAGCGAACAATGACGGAGCTTCGGGACTGAATCTGATAAAAAAAAACGGCGGGCTGACCGTAGTACAGGAGCCGTGTTCTGCGGAGTCGCCATATATGCCGCGTGCCGCTCTGGAGCTTGTGGACGCAGATTATATTCTGTCTCCGGAAGAGATAGGAACAGTTCTGGTGACTTTAGGAGATGACAATTGAACCCTCTGTCCAAAATTCTGATTGCGGATGACAAGCCGGAAAATCTCTACGCGCTGGAAAGTGTGCTGAAAGCCGTGGATGCCGAAATTATAAAAGCCGGAAGCGGAAACGAGGCATTGACTGCCACACTCAATCATGATTTCGCTTTGGCTGTTTTAGACATACAGATGCCGGAGATGGACGGATACGAACTGGCAGAACTGATGCAGGGCGATGAGCAGACCCGCTCTGTTCCCATTATTTTTCTGTCTGCCGTGTTTTCGGATGATGTCCATAAATTCAGAGGCTATGAATCCGGCGCGGTGGATTTTATCACCAAGCCTTTTGATCCTGATATTCTGATTTCGAAGGTGAAAATATTTTTAGAACTGAACCGCCGCAAAACAGAGGCAGAGGAGCATAAAAACAAACTCCGAAGTTCCAATGCCCTGATGACTTCAATCATGGAAAGCCCTAAAAATATTGCCATATTTGCTTTGGACCCGGAGTATCGCTACATCAATTTCAATCAGAGTCATAAAAAAACGGTCAGCCGGACATGGAACAAAGAGATAGATATCGGAATGAACATACTCGATATGATAAAAGACCCGGAAAAGCGGAATAAAGCCAAAGACTATTTTAACCGTGCCTTAAACGGAGAGACTTTTATCAGTGTGGAGGAATTCGAATCCGAATCTTCGGAGCAGTTCTATACTGAAAATCATTACAATCCGATTACCACCGAAGACGGTGCGATTATCGGTCTGACCGTGTTTCTGACAGATATTACCAAGCGCAGGCAGATCGAAGAAGATTTGAAGCATACGAATGAACGTCTCAGGGAACATATTGATGAACGCAGAAAAATAGAGGCTGCACTGCTCATAAGTAAAGAGAAAGCCGAAAGAGAAAGAGAAACCGCAGAGACTGCCAATAAAAAGCTTACGGACAGTATCCGTTATGCTCAGATGATTCAAAGTTCTCTGCTGCCGAATCCCGAAAATATCAAGGGATTTCTCTCGGACAGCTTTTTTATCTGGAAACCGAGAGACATTGTGGGCGGCGACTTTATCTTCACGGACTGGTTTGAAGACGGACTTCTGATTGCAGTTATTGACTGTACCGGACACGGTGTTCCCGGCGCATTTATGACCATTATCGCTTCTTTCGGTCTGAAGAAAATCACCGGCGGCGAGGGATTTCATACGCCGGATCAGATTTTAAAGCGGATGAATTTTCTCGTCAAAACAACGCTTCAGCAGGATACCGAATATGCGCTTTCCGATGACGGATTGGATGCCGCAATCTGTTTCATAAAACCCGAAGAAAAAACCCTGACTTTTGCCGGTGCGAGGCTGCCCCTGTTTTATGTCTCTGACGGCGAAGTCAAAGTAATCAAAGGCGACAGGCAGAGTGTCGGGTACAAACGGTCTGATGTGAATTTCAAATTCACGAGTCATACTATCCGCATTGAACCGGGAATGGCTTTTTATATGCTCACCGACGGATTTACAGATCAGATCGGCGGTGAAAAAAATCTCCGGTTCGGCACCAGGAAATTTACAGAACTGCTTAAAAGCAATCATAAACAGCCCTTTGACGAACAGCGGAATATTCTTCTTGAGGCTTACACTGAACATCGGGGCGAGAATGAAAAACGGGATGATGTGACGGTGATCGGCTTCGGTTTCAAATGACTATAAACTTACGTTATTCTGTCACTCCGACCGGAGGGAGAAATCTTTTTCTTGCATATCCTGAAAATATTTAAAGTTGCGGCGATTTCTGTCCTGTATGGACACTTGAAAATAGCCCGGCAATTTATTGCCGGGGAGTCTGGGACGATTGAAATTTGGGAGTCCTGCACAAGCAGTGATAAATTTTATTCAGTTTTTTTATGTTTCTCTCCGGTTTTAAGAGAAAAATCCTCTTTCGGAAGTGATTT
>DYRK01000612.1 GCA_020718785.1 Desulfatirhabdium butyrativorans
GGCGC
Organism: Desulfatirhabdium butyrativorans; assembly: GCA_020718785.1. GTDB lineage: Bacteria > Desulfobacterota > Desulfobacteria > Desulfobacterales > DYRK01 > DYRK01. The sequence continues at coordinate 6 of DYRK01000612.1, forward strand.
CAAAGGATAAAAATGACCGTCAATCCGCCGGGAGCGGCCGGGGGACATTTCGATCTGCTGAAACTCCGATTCCCGAAAAGGAGTCAATCAGCCCGTAAGGTTTGCACCTTGCAGGCTTTTTTTATTTTCCCCTCGTTCCCAAGCCCCTGCTTGGGAACGCATCTGCGCCCGAAGCCCCGGCTTCGGGCAGTCTTCCGTCACGGGAAGCCGGGGAGCTTCCCCGGCAAGTGCGTTCCCAAGCTGGGGCTTGGGAACGAGAAAAAATATACTCCCATCGCTGCTCTGATGGCCTATTGGCCGGCAAGAAATGCATAGTGAATCTTTCCGAAGGCAGATACTCCTTTTGCAGCTCAAAGGCTGATTGAAAAAATTGCTGCTCACATACCGACTCTTATACTCTAAAAAAAAATTCTTTCTCTGTCAACAAAAAAATTGCAACAATGCCGCTGCCGGAACATGTTCTGAAACATACAAAAAGTCACAAACATAAAATCAACAGCTTATGGGGATTTACATGGGAGGAAAAATGTTACGCAAGGTACTGCTTTACAGGGAAGGGAGCAAGGCTGTCATAGCGGTAAAAGACACAGGCATCGGCATTCCTTCCCACGCGCTTTCTCTGATTTTTGAACGCTTCTACCGCGTGGACAAAGCCCGGTCCAGAAGCGAAGGCGGCAGCGGACTCGGACTTGCCATCTGCAAGCATATTGCCGAGGCGCATAAAGGGAGTATCGAAGTGGAGAGCCTTGTCGGCAAGGGCAGCACGTTTTCAAAAGCTCAGATTATGCCAGCGGACAGTATATAACCCAACTTGCCACCTATAAACCTTCAGACAGCGGAAAATCGGAGTTTTCGCGAAAACTTCCGTTTTTTCACTTCTAATAATTTCAGATAGTTTTCTGTAGGTAGCAAGTTGGGTTATATAAAACCTTGTTATGTCCTCGGACTGAGCCATCCGGTTTTCATCACAAAGAACACAAGGGCTGCCGACATAAAAAGCATCATGAATACCAGATGGGAAATGTCAATGAACATTATGAAATCAGAGGGAAAAAGAATATCCGGCAGATTTTTCAGTACCCGGAATATGCCGGTGACAAGAATCCCTGAGAGAAAAACCATCCGGATATATGCGGCCCGGGTCAGTCTGAATGCCTGTCTGTATGCCATAAAATAAGCCGTGACACAGTATCCGAAAATACCGAAAAGCACAATAGCGCCGAGATAATGGAGATAATGGGTGAAATAGAAATCCGCAAGCCATGCAAGTCCCGGAATATCTGCAATATAATATCGTTTGAAGATCGGCATCTGAGCGAAACCGCTCAGTCCCATGACAAAAAGAGTCAGGATGTAAACCCGTCTGATAAATCTGTGTTCCGCAGAACGGTTTTCAAGATTCATTTCTCTTTATCTCCGAATTTTGTGATGTTTTTGGAAATGTTATAAAAACGTCCTGCCGCGGCGGCTGCTCCGGCAATCGGCGCTATGAGCATTGCTTTGGCAAGATTGTCCGCATGTGCCATGGAATCCTTGACAGACTTGAAGTGAGGACGCCCCGGTCCGGTTTCGGCAGCTTTGTTCAAAACATCAAAAGGAACCGGTGAGACGTAGATGGTGTTGGTTCCGCCGTTTTCTGTTTCGCCGTAGATATATCCCCCGATCTCTTTGGCAATCTCATGCGCTTTGCGGATGATCTCTTCTCTGGGTCCTATGGACTGAACCTCTTCAGGACATTCTTCAATGCACGCCGGCATCAGTCCTTTTTCAAGACGGTTGTAACAGCGGTCACATTTGAACATGACGCCGTTTCCGGCAAAAGCAGGCAGAATGTTCAGATACAGCCCCAAACCGGTCTGGCGTTCCGGAATCTGCCAGGGACAGACATCCTTGCATTTCTGGCCCCCCAGACAGATATCCGCGTCAATACGGACAATTCCGTTTTCCGATTTCCATGCCGCGCCCCAGGGACAGAGATCCGCACAGGGCGGATTCTGGCAGTGCATACAGCGTCTCGGAAAAGTAAGAGTCTTTTTTTCTCCGTTGACCGTGACCGCGGCACTCTGGATAAAGACCCAGGTGTAGGGAGTCAGGCGGTCCCGTACCTCTCTTTTTTCAGACCAGTCCGCGGGTTTTACCCGGCTCGGATACATTTTGGGGAAGGGTTTTTTCGGTTCCGGGAATTTCGAGGCGTTGACTGTTTTGCAGGCATCCACACAGGCTTCGCAGCCCACGCATTTTCGGATGTCAATGAGGGTTGCCAGTTCTTCCGTACCGGCTCCGCGTACCGATGCAGGCAGGGGAATCCCTGAAACAGCGACGGTACCTAAGCCCAGACCTGCTTTCAAAAAAGATCTTCTGGACAGTTTTTTCATAATCTGCTCCTGTTTTTCGGTATTCAGCAGATCGAAAAATTTTCCCGAAATACTTGGAAATGCTCGCTTGGGATTGACAAATCCCAGGCATTTCCGGCGCCGAAGGATAAAAATGACCGTCAATCCGCCGGGAGCGGCCCGGGGCATTTTCAATCTACCGGCTATTATTTAAAACAAAATCTCTCAGATTGCAAGGATTAATTGTTTCACCGGCATCTGTGAGATCGGTCTGGAAAAAAAATATCTTCCTGAGCCTCCGTGCAGTAACAAAATGAAAGATTTTTTGTCCGAAATCCAAAATGAGAATTGCTGATTTCCCTTGATTCTCCTTTTTTCTTATTGTAGAATATTTATGACTTATGCACTTGAATTTATTTTCCTGATTAATCGGCGTTTATCAGCGTCCGTCAGCGGTTAAAAATAATGCAGCATGTGTAACTCCTATATAAATTCTTTCAATTTCAAATTGTTAATCAATGTGTCATTTTTGAGTATTCAGCAGGGTTACACCGCCGGCATGACCCTGCTATAGCTCGATGTTCAAGTTTTTTGATTCGGTTCTGCTGAAATCCCTGTCATTCCTGCTTCCGCAGGAATGACAGAAAAAAACTTGAACTATGTGATTTACTGCTTCGGGAATCAGGGATATAGGGTGTTCAATGTCTAATACCGAAGGAAATCAGGAGATTCAAAAATGGCAACAGATGACAGAAAAGACTCCGGTGACTTAAAACCCGGACAAATCGTTTTTCTCAAAAGCAATCCTGATATTCGGGGCGCGATTGTCGGGATTTTGCCCGGCAAATCTGAAATCCGTTATCAAGTATTTGTCAACGGGGAAATAAAAATCTTTTACGCATCTCAGATTCAGGCTGAAATGCAAAAACAGGATGATTTTAATTTTTTGACCACCCGCCAGTTTCACTGTTATCTGACCGCGTTGCAGCTTCGTTATCCCGGTCTGTCTGTGCTTTATTCTCTGAACTCAGCCCGTGTTGATTTCATTCCTTATCAATTTCGTCCTGTTTTAAAATTCATCCGAGCCGACCGTCCCCGTCTGCTGATTGCCGACGGAGTAGGCGTGGGCAAAACCATTGAAGCCGGTTTGATTCTGAGAGAACTGCAAGCCCGCAGGAACGTCCGCTCTGTTCT
>DYRK01000613.1 GCA_020718785.1 Desulfatirhabdium butyrativorans
CAGTATTTTAGTTCCCCAGTCACATGCAACACTATGCCTGATTTTATAATGGAGCCATGTTACAGTTTCATCGAATATATAATCTGTTATGACAATCGGAATTTTTTTCCTCTGAATTGAAGCATATATCTTTTTGGCGATATGATGATACTGATCATCTTTATCTGCCAAGGCAATCCATGCGCCTGTATCAGCAAAAATTTTTATCATTCCAATCCGTAAATATATCTGTCATGGTGAACAGAGCCGTCTTTCACACCGCTTTTACCCATACCTGCAACATCGGCGGCAGAATCTCCGCTCCAGCCTTCGGAACGATTGATTTTCTTTGTTGCGGATTCAATCAATTTTTCGATTGATTTCAATAAGATATTCTGCTCAATATTCCGAATATAAGATTTCGGAATCGTTATGATCACATTGTCTGACAAGTCATAGCCCAAACTGAGATTATTTTTTACAATCATTATGTTACGCCCCTTTTCATCTTGTTTCCAAGCAAAGATCATCTGTCATTTCGACCGCAGGGAGATGTAAAACGGTTTTGCAAACCGTTTTCTCCACAAAAACGATCTGCAAAATCGTTTTACAGATCATCTCAGTCCGCCGCTCCCGGGGGATTGACTCATCTCAGACCCGCTCCCGGGGGATTGACAAATCCGCCGGAAATAAAACTGCCGTAAAACGGTTTTGCAAACCGTTTTCTCCGCAAAAACGATTTGCAAAATCGTTTTACAGATCATCTCAGCCCGCCGCTCCCGGGGGATTGACAAATCCCCCGGAAATAAAACTGCCGTAAAACGGTTTTGCAAAGCGTTTTCACCGCAAAAACGATTTGCAAAATCGTTTTACAGATCATCTCAGACGGCCGCTCCCGGGGGATTGACAAATCCCCCGGAAATAAAACTGTGTCAATAAAAACCCGTTCAGCGTTCATTTGCTTCATTTCTGTCAAACTTGAATCCTTTTGTCGAAACAGCCGCAGCTTTGAATAATGGGGCATTCCTGTTCTCAGGAGTTCCGGTTTCGGAAAGTATTTTCCCCCGCCGGGCAATTATAAAATCTATAAAATCGCTCACTTCTTCGAGTTTCTGTTCGGGTATGAGAGATATTTTATTGATAAGTTCCGTCTTTTTCGCTTCCCAAGCATACATTCTTCCTGCCTCCGTCACATTCTCTTTAAAAATCTTTCCCTGTTTTTTTCCCACCATTCCTGTTTGATTTCCTCTGACAATTCCCATGCCGCTTCTTCGGATAGACGGCTTTTCCGAACAATCATCTCTGATTTCAGTCTTTGAAAGAAATCCTGTACATAGCCGTCACTCAGCAGGTCTCTCGGGAATTTCAAAATAACTTCGTCTTTTTCGAATGTCAGTTGCATATCTTGCTTCATTTGGGAAAACCTTCATGTGTTTTTTTCGTCTCTGTTTCCAATATTCTTAAAAACGGAAATTTCAGTTGCGGAAGTTCTTCTGTTGCCGCTTTCCACAGAATAATAGTATCCACCCCGAAATATCCGTGAATCAGTTTGTCACGCATTCCCGCAATCTGTTTCCAGGGAATATCCGGATGATCTTTTTTGATTGTATCCGGAATATTTTTGACAGCTTCGCCTATTATTTCAACAGCCCGGATTACAGCATAAACCGTTTTTCTGTCTTCACAGAACATATCGAAGTCAAATCCTTTTACAAAGATTCCGATATCATCAATTGAATCTGTTATATCTTTTATAAAATCAATCGGCTTCCGTATCACAGCCAGACTGCCTCTCTGAGAATATGCCTGCCGCTTTCCGGTTTCAGGCCGCTTTTCGTCACCAGATCAACTTTGATCCCGAGTTCTTCACTTAATTTATTTTCTATACCTACAAATTCGATCAGTCCGGGAAATTCTTCGAAGCCGACCAGAATATCTATATCGCTGTCAGGATTCTGTTCACCACGCACGTATGAACCGAATATTCCGATTTCTTTTATTTTGTGCTTCTCAATCAGCATCGCTTTCTTTTTTTGAATGATATTTTTGATCTCTTCGATATTTTTCATATTATTCCCTTGAGCTATCTACTACCCGGTTAATTAATTTTGAAGGATAACCTGCATCCTCAGTTCGTAGTTTCGTACTTTGTTGCGGATTCAATCAGCCCGCCCTGCGTGAACTCGGCTGTCTGTGAAAGCCTGTTATGCAATCTGTCCCATAAATCGTTACCTCTCTCGGCGAATATATCTGTATAGATTTATATCCTTTGACAGTTTCATAGGTCATTTCAGCCCGCCGCTCCCGGGGGATTGACAAATCCCCCGGAAATGACACTACAGTAAAACGGTTTTTCAAACCGTTTTCACCGCAAAAACGATTTGCAAAATCGTTTTACAGGTGTCGGGTTTCGTACCTCAACCCGACCTACGTGAACTTTCCTGCATGGTCTTGGTTTAATAAAAGATTCGGGTCGGCGGGGATGGTTTCCCCGCTTTTTCCAAACCGGGTTATTTCAGCCGAGCGATCAATCCTTTTATTTAAACAAAAGGATTAATAATTCTTATCTTGTTTTCAATTAGCTGATTATAGGACATATCTTCTGTATATAACACAGCGCAGTTGTTTTCCAGTGCAGAAGCAATAATCAGACTGTCGTAATAAGAATAGCGATAGCGGAGATAAATATCAACGGCTTTAAGCACTGAAAATTTACCGATATCTGCCACTGTATAAGCTGATGCGATATCTCGTATAATCTCTTTGGATTCCTCACCGGTTTTGAATTTTTTGCGGGTCAGAACCGTAAAGCATTCTCCCAGCACCTGTGTACTGACGACAATATTTTCAAAATAGCGATGAATAAGCTGTTCTGCGACCGGAGATTTTGTATCTTCGGAATATAAATATATCCATATATTGGTATCTAAAAAGACCTTAGCGTTCATGGAGTTCTTCTCTGTCAAAGCGATAATCCGGCGACAGACTGAATCTGTGTTTTTTCACCGAATCCAGAAACTGTTCTTTCTCTTTCCTTATACCTTCGAGGATTTTGCTGTCTTCAAATATTTCGTCCATATCTTCTGCATTGTAATCGAAAATATCTTCATTCTCCCTCTGAAGTTTTTCTACAAATGCAAGCCTGCTGTATCCGGCCAGTTCAGCGGCCTTGCCGAGAGACAGTTTTCTTTTTCTGTAAAAAAACAAAGCCGATAGGAACAGAACCTCCTTTGTAAATTCATCTTTTGTTTCTCTGAGCGATAACAGAATATCTTCTCTGACCGGAAAAGAAATATTTACGATTCTTGACATTTTCAACCTTCATTCCGCTGCATAAATATATCTGTCATGGTGAACAGAGCCGTCCTTCACACCGCTTTTACCCATACCTGCAACATCGGCGGCAGAATCTCCGCTCCAGCCTTCGGAACGATTGATTTTTACAGATCATCTCAGACCCGCTCCCGGGGGATTGACAAATCCCCCGGAAATAAAACTGCCGTAAAACGGTTTTGCAAACCGTTTTCTCCGCAAAAACGATTTGCAAAAT
>DYRK01000614.1 GCA_020718785.1 Desulfatirhabdium butyrativorans
GTTACAAATTCAGCCCCACCATGGAGGCATTGCTGGGCGTTGCCTGCATGGCAACCGGCAAACCGGTATTTCTGAAGTATAACTATCATCAGCAGATGACTTATACGGGCAAGCGTTCTCCCTTCTTTGTGAAAATGCGCTTTGCCGCGGACAAAGAGGGCAAACTTTTGGGAATGGAAACCGATTACTGTGTGGATCACGGTCCTTATTCCGAATTCGGAGATCTGCTCACGGTTCGCGGAATCCAGTTTATGGGCGCAGGATATAATATTCCGAATATTCGGGGAGAAGGAAAGACTGTCTGCACCAATCACGTATGGGGATCCGCGTTCCGCTCCTACGGTTCGCCGCAGAGTGAATTTTCCTCGGAAGTTCTGATGGACGAACTCGCGGAAAAGCTGGGCATGGATCCGCTTGAATTGCGGTATAAGAATGTCTATCGCCCGGGTTCGACTACGCCTACAGGGCAGACGCCCGAAGTGTTCAGCCTGCCGGAAATGCTTGACAAACTCCGTCCCAAATACAAAGCCGCGCTGGAAGCTGCAAAAAAAGCTTCAGTTCCCGGTAAAAAACGGGGCGTGGGGATTTCCATCGGAGTTTACGGCTGCGGTTTAGACGGTCCTGACGGTTCGGAAGTCTGGATAGAGTTGATGCCCGATAATACGATTACGGTTTACTCCAGTTGGGAAGATCACGGACAGGGCGCGGATATGGGCGCGCTGGGTACGGCGCATGAGTCATTGCGTCCCATGGGCATCACGCCGGATAAAATCAGGCTCGTCATGAATGATACGAGCAAAACTCCGAACAGCGGTCCTTCGGGCGGCAGCCGTCAGCAGGTCGTTACCGGAAGAGCGATTCAGTCCGGATGCGAGCTTCTGATGGGAGCCATGCGGAAAAAAGACGGAAAATATCGCAGCTATGAGGAAATGAAGGCAGAGAATATTCCGCTCCGATATTCCGGCAAATGGGCAGCCTCGAATTGTACTGCCTGTGATGCAAACGGTCAGGGAAAACCCTTCTGCGTCTATATGTACGGCGTATTTATGGCAGAAGTGGAAGTGGATATTAAAACCGGCAAAACCGATGTGCTGAAAATGACGCTGGTTGCAGATGTCGGCAAGGTGAACAACCGTCTGGTGGTGGACGGTCAGATTTACGGCGGTATGGCGCAGGGTATCGGTTTGGCTTTGACCGAAGATTTTGAAGATATTCAAAAGCATTCCACGCTGGCCGGCGGAGGATTTCCCTATATAAAAGAAATTCCTGACAATATGGAAATCATTTATGTGGAGACTCCGAGACCTGAGGGACCCTTCGGCGCGGCAGGTGTAGGAGAACTTCCTCTGACCAGCCCCCATGCGGCAATTATCAATGCCATGTACAATGCCTGCGGCGTCAGGATTACGAAACTCCCTGCGCTTCCGGAAAAGGTGCTGGCAGGTTTGAAAAAATAATATTACAAAGGATTGGTTCAAGCTATAGGCTTGAACCAACACCATGTTTTTTGAAATTTCTCATCTTCCATATTTTTAAGGCTGAGTCGCCGGACAGAAAGGAAACTTATTAGACATTTTCGGAAATAAAAATCGTCTCCCTTGTCCGGAAAAGCGGAGGGAACTACGGACAGCATAAATCCGGGAGTCAGAGATGCTGCTCCAAATTATCCGAAATAAGACCCGAATTTTGTCCGACACTGGTTCCTTATTTCCGAAAATGTTTATTAACTCAGCAAATGCCGACGGAAAAGCAGGCTCTCAGAATCTCTGAGTAAATAACTGCCTGTTAAGAAGGCGTTTTTAACCTATTGACATTTTATTCTGTTTGTGGTAATGGGTTGAAATTGACTTTTATCTTTTCATGTGAGCTTATTTGGCAACAGCAAGATATGAATCAGGTTCACAGGCAGATTTATAAACAAATTATTGAGAGGACTTTATGGTACCTTTTGAAAAAGGACAGAAACTGCTTCGGGACAGATACACCTTGATAAAACAGAAAACACTGTTCGATGCCAGGAGTGAATCATGGCTTGCTCTGGATAATGACGAATATGATTATTTAATCAGATTATGGCCCTTTGACTCGGAAACACCGGATGACTTGCAACGCGCGTTGTGGGACAATGAATTACGCACCATCTATCGTTTGGGCAGTTCTCCCGGAGCTGAAGAATTCCTTCTTGTCATTTGGGACGCTGGGATAGATTTAGCAGCCCGTTGTTTTGTTATGGTGTTAAAAGCTCCGGGGTATCGTTTTACGGGGTATAATATGCTGACAAAGCTGATTTTGGAACATTTTAAATGTTTTGAGAAACTTCACCTTGCATTGGCACCGCTAACGCTTTTATCAGGAGCGAATGCTACGGGCAAATCAACGATTCTACAGTCGCTTGCAATTCTTAACCAAACCTCTGTGGAGCGTGAATGGAGTAAGACGCTCATTTTTAATGCGTCCAACACCGGGTTAGGCTCTGCCGCGGATATCATTGATAAGCTCACGGGTCAGAAAACCTTTAAAATCGGACTTCATTCCCATTCTTTTGAATGTCTCTGGACAATGAAGGCAACGGATCGTTTATCGCTTTCCGCTCCCATAGAAAACATTTCCTGGCGGGAAGATGGTAATAATTGGGAGGAAAAGATATATAATGTCAAAGAAAACAACATACATCATCTTCTTCCCTCAACTATTTTAGAATCTTCTGAAAACGCAAAATATCTTTCTGATGTTATCTCAAATCTCACATATATCTCTGCGGACCGGCTCGGACCCCGTGAAACATATTCGGCAACTACCCCCGATTTGTATAAAACCGTCGGTTCCAGAGGAGAACGAACTGCCTGGTTCCTGCATCATTTTGAAGACAGAACGCCGCCTGAATCTCTTGTTTTGAAAGATTTTCCGCCAATTCTGCAAAGACAGACCGAGGCATGGATGAGATTCTTTTTCCCGGGGACAAGTTTTGAAATAAAACCGGTAAGCAACGCGAATCTTATCACCATCGGCATAAGAACCAGCGATGCCACAAACTTTCATCGTCCTCAGAATGTTGGCTATGGACTGAGTTCTGTTCTTCCCATTTTTGCTGCCTGTCTGGGGGCCAAGCCCGGTGATCTTGTTATGGCAGAGAATCCCGAAGCACATCTGAGTCCCTCGGGCCAGTCGAAGATGGGTATATTTTTAGCCAGAACTGCGGTAGCAGGAATTCAGGTGATGCTGGAAACCCATAGTGATCATGTTCTAAACGGAGTTCGCCGGGCGGTTAAGGAAAAAATGATTGATGAGGAAAGCGTGTCCATTCATTTCTTTATACCAAGAAAGCAGAAGGATGATTCACAGGTTATTTCTCCGATTATGAAAAAGGACGGTAATCTGGATAGCTGGCCTGACGGTTTTTTTGATCAGTTAGATAAAGACTTGGCATTTTTGATAGGATGGGAGGAATAAGGTGTTTTTTCTTAATGAAACGTTTGATGTGAAATGGGTTATCATTTGACTGTATAAGTTAAAATGTCAATTC
>DYRK01000615.1 GCA_020718785.1 Desulfatirhabdium butyrativorans
CGGGGCTTCGGGCGCAGACGCGTTCCCAAGCCGGGGCTTGGGAACGAGGAAAAAAAACTTGAACATTGAGATTAAAAAAACATATTGCTGTCAAAGGAGGATGAAAACACATAATGTCTGATAATAAAACAAAAATTTATTCCATACTGCTGGCAGGCGGAACCGGGACGCGTCTGTGGCCCGTGTCAAGAGAACTCTATCCCAAACAGTTGGTCAGTTTTATCGGCAAAGATTCCCTTGTGCAAAGCACCGTCAAAAGGCTTTCCCCGGTCCTTGACACGGAAAATATCAGGGTGGTCTGCGGGGCAGAGCATTTTCATGAAATCGCAAGACATATCAAAGAAATCGGCGTTTCTCCGCAGGGAAAAATTTTATGCGAACCCTGCGGACGGAATACCGCGCCCGCGATTCTGCTCGCGGTGCTGACGATTTTGAAACATGAACCGGACGCGATACTCTTTGTTTTTCCGGCAGATCATGTGATCAGAGATGTGGGTGAATTTCAGAACAGATTGAAATCTGCGGCAATGCTTGCCGACAGAGACCTGATTGTCACTTTCGGCATAAAGCCCGGTTATCCCGAAACCGGTTACGGCTATATCGAGGGTGACAAAAAACTGTCTCACGAAGCTCTTACCGTGAAGCGCTTTGTCGAAAAGCCGGATATAAAAACCGCGGAGCAGTATATCGCGGCAGGAAATTTTTTCTGGAACAGCGGAATGTTCGCATTCAAGGCATCTGTGATACGGCAGGAATTCAAAGCTTTTCATCCGGAGATGCTTGAGCAGATGGAGGCTCTGCTGTCAGAAAGCGATTCCGTAACAAAAGCAGATTATGAGAAACTGGAAGATATTTCCATTGACTATGCCATCATGGAGAAAACAGAAAAAGGGGTGATTCTGCCTTCGGATTTCGGATGGAGCGACATCGGCTCATGGAAATCCCTTTATGATTTTCTCCCCAAGGATAATAACAGCAATGTAATTGACGGCGATGTGATCGCAAAAGACACAAAACACTGCTTCATTATGGGCAGGGAGCGGCTTATTGCCGCCAATCATCTGGAAAATATCGTGATAGTGGAAACTCCGGATTCCGTGTTTGTCTCGGATATTGACAACAGCAGGGATGTCAAGGCGATTGTCAGCGAACTGAAAGAGGGGGGGCGCAAGGAATACCGCAAACATAAAACCGTCCATCATCCCTGGGGAAGTTTCACTTTGCTGGAAGAAAAAAACGGCACGGAAACAGCCAGGCTCGTAATTGATTCCGGCTCCGCGTTTCAGACTCGGACCGAGGGTATCACCCATTTTTTTGTCATCAGAGGCAGCGGAACAGTTTTATGCGATAATCAAAGCCGGATACTGAAAAGCGGAGAGTCCGCGACTTTTGCGGAAAAACTTTCGGTGACAATCAAGAGTTCCGCCGATGAACCGCTTCATATCATCCGGATAAGGATATACTCAACACTGTCATAACCTGCGTTTTTTTTATCATTGTCATTCTGAACGCAGTGAAGAATCTAAGACATTCCTCACTGCGTTCAGAATGACAGAAACAGCAGAGCGAAAATGACCGGCGTAAAACGATTTTGCAAATCGTTTCAAAGTCCGGAGTGCTGAAATGCCAATTTTATAAAATAGGTTTAGCACGGCGGCGGCTGAACAGGGCTGTCCGAATCCCGATTCAAGGATTTTCAGGATTTGTGCTAAACCCGTTTTATAAAATTGGCATTTCAGCACTCCGGAGAAATCATGCCAATCCTTAAACCCTTTAAAGAGAAAAAGGATTATGATTTGCAGGATAATCCTGATTTTACGTTCCCGGCTTTTTCGGATTTCCATCCGGTGCATACCCGACTGAAAGGCGGGGGAACGCTCCTTTCCATAGAGTAAATAAGTTTTGTTATCATGAAAACCGGCTTCAAAATTTACTCGCCGCCGGTTCTATGGGAGGGCGGCGCTGACCGCAAAATCCGTTAGAACGAGGATCGTTCCTGCCAATGCATCTCTTGCCAGATATGACGGTACACTGTCGGTGATTCCGAATGTGGCAGTATTGCTAAGTCCTCTGACTACGCAGGAAGCAGTTTTGTCATCGCGAATTGAAGGCACCCAGGCAACTATGGGAGAAGTCCTTGAATATGAAGCAGAAGGAGATTCCAGAAATATTTCCAGTGAAAAAAAAGCGGATATAAATGAAATTCTTAATTACCGCCGTACCATGTGGCACGCTGTTGAGTTATTAAAAGAACTTCCGCTTTGTCAGCGTGTTGTGCGTGAAGCGCATCGTGTTTTGCTCGAAGGTGTAAGGAGGCTGCACAACGGTCTTTTTTAAGGGAAAAAGCCGGGTTATCTGCGGATAATCCGGCTTTTTTGTTCTTGAAATGCGGAGCCTGAAAAAAACTGTACCGCAAAAAAATATTGACATGATTAACATCATGTATTATTCTGGAAAGAATGTTTGACTGAGGCGGTGTCATGAGTCAGACGGCATCTGACGTATAATCATTTGTCAGACACTCAGAATAAACTATGAGTTACCCAGTCGGATTTTAACTACCTGATTTTATTATGCGGATTAAAAATTCATGCATAATAAAATCACTGAGTTGTATTTCAACCGTGTAACTCCTGCAAACAAAAAAATATTTTATAGAATTGGAGGATTAAAATGGACGGATTACATCTTTTTATAGATAATTCAAATATTTTTATTGAAGCACAGAGAGTTGCACGTATCAAGTTCTATTATGACGACGAATTGGTTGTCAGACTGAGAATCAGCTACGGAGCATTATTAGATGAAATTCGGCAGGGACGTTCTTTGAAAGAGACGGTTCTTGTGGGTTCAAGACCCCCTGATAATGATGCTTTATGGGACAAACTGAAAAATCTGAATGTCGAACCGAGAATTTTTGACCGCAGTTTTTATACAGGGAGAGAGAAAAGAGTTGATGCGGAAGTCATAAACGCCGTCAGAGACACGTTGGAAGATAATCCCGAACCGGGAACAGTTGCAATCGTAGCAGGCGATCAGGATTATGTCACAACATTGGAGCGTTGTGTCAAAAGAAAATGGGAAGTAGAAATTTACTTCTGGGAACAGGCTTCCGGCTTTCTGAAAAATCTCAGAGGAACCAAGTTTATCAGCCTTGACAGCTATTTTGAGAAAATTACTTTTAAGGAAAAGGCACGGGAATAATAATACCAAACATTAAGTCTGTAGTAAGAAAAGCCTGACCCGACAGTCCGCTGTCTCTTTTCAACCCTCCTGACGCGTCTCGCAAAACAGCTTTTTTCTCGTTCCCAAGCCCCGGCTTGGGAACGCCTCTGCTCTTGAAGCCTCTGCTTCGGGTTGCTTTGCGGGAAAGTATCTGCAAGTACGCCTCCGATCCGGGGCAGAAGTTCCCTAGAAGGCGTTTAAAAATTAGTACAACTAAATAAATTTTTGTTTACAGTAAGAGAACAGAGCGGACGTTCCTGCGGGCTTGCAGTTCTCTCAGAATCAAACCGGCTT
>DYRK01000616.1 GCA_020718785.1 Desulfatirhabdium butyrativorans
GATGAGAACTATAAAACAGGTTTCCGAAAAAGTCAAAGATAAAATTCCGAAGGTTTCCGAGGGATTTTCATCTGCCATGCGATAACTGTGATCAAAAAATTGTTCTTCATATTTCTGTATGTTGTGATGTCTGAACTGACCTGTGAGGCCAGCTACCGGCACGGCATTGAAAACAAAGATGTTGTTGTTCTTTTTGATGCCCCGCTGGAGCCTGCCGCGAAAGAAGTCATGGCAATCTATCCGGCAATCAGGACGGAACTGGAAACTCTGCTCGGGTGGCAATGCAGATTCAGACCTGTCATCGTGCTGATCAAAGATGAGGATATCTTTCAGAAAATGGCAGGCCACGATCTCTTTGTCGCGTTTGCCGTATCTCAGAAAAAACATATAGTGATTGACTACTCGAAAATGGGCAGGGACCCGTTTACTCTTGAGATCACCCTGAAACATGAACTCTGTCACCTTCTGATTCATTATCACATTCAAAAAACCGATCTGCCCAGATGGTTGGATGAAGGCGTCGCGCAATGGGTCTGCGGCGGCATATCGGAACTTCTGACAGCAAAAAAAGAATCGCTGCTCGACGAAGCGGTGCTGGCCGGGAATTATATCCCTTTCCGTTCCCTGAGCTACAGGTTTCCGAGGGAAAAAACAGGGCTTATACTGGCATATAACCAGAGCAGAAGCATGGTGATATATATCACAGAGACATTCGGCGAGTCAAGTCTGTTAAAAATACTCGCGTGCCTTAAAGCAGGCGATGACGCTGATACCGCTGTTCAGAAAAGTCTTTTCATGTCTTTTCAGGAACTTGAAGCCAAGTGGTATGAGTCTGCGAAAAAAAGAACCTCATGGTTTGTCTATGCGGCGATTCACCTTTATGATATTCTCTTTTTTTTAGCCGCATTGACGGCAGTATTTGCCTTCATCAAACTGGCGGTCAGGAAAAAGAATTATAAAGATGAGGAAGATGAAGATGACTTCTAAGGGATTTTGTGATTTTGCAAATATCCCATGTCTCATCTGCAAGATGGCAGTTTCAGACAGACGATTCCTCCTTTGCCCTGTGGAGCATAATCTGGGGAAAGGGAATGATCCAGCCGTATTCATTGCAGGCTTCCACACATACTTTTTGCAGAAACCGGGGAATTCTTTTGTGGCAACAGGCAGCCTCGCCTGAAAAATCCGCAATAATTTCAATGTCCAGGGAAGAGGCTCCGGCTTCTTTGAACTCGACATTCAGATTGACCATATATGTTCCGTAATCGGCTTCCGCGAGTTTTTCTGTCAGCATCTCCTTTAATCTGTCAGGAATTTCCTGCGTACACAGTCTCTGATGACTGTAGTCAATCCCGAATGTCACCCGGATGCAGAAACCGGTTGAAAGATTTGTCGGATTCAACCGTAGAAACTCATCTGTGAGATATGTTTTGCGGCTGTTTCCGAGCAGAACCAGTTGAACCATGTCAGGGGTCTGTGCAATGACTCTCCCTAAAGTTCCGTCTGACAGAATCACCCAGTCCGTGACTCTGCAAGGAAACCAGGGTTCATCCGGATCGTAGGGGCGGGAGTTCAGATCAATGAGATAGCGCAGGGGCAGCCGGATTCTGCCGGCTTTCAATTCCGGATTTTCTATATGGCTGTAAAGATTTAACGAGACAACTTTCCACGGAATTCCGTTATAGACAAGCCGCTCGTTTTCTCTGACGTTTCCGAGATTCAGCAGCAGCTTGAGCTGTTCCCAGTAACGCGGAAAACCCTGTTTGGCAGTCCAGACAATACCCAGAAAAAAAATAATGACAATGATCAGAAGCACCCAGTCGCCTGAACTGTAAAGAACGATCACCGACGCTCCGCCCGCTCCGGCAACGGTAAGAAGGTGATAAATCACATCGGTCAGCCGGATGAGAAAGGGGTGATCCCCTTTTCTGTGAAGCGGGCTGAATTTATAAATAAAGCGATGAAGCAGCCGGAGTGTCAGCATAAAAGAAAGAAATGCAAGTAAAGAAAAAAGCAGATTTCTTCCCCGGTCTTTAAAAAAAGTTCTCAGAATATCCTGACTCGAATTCAAAAATGTTTCAAATGAATTCACTTTTTCCATCTGATTCATCTGATACGCCGACACAGCCTGCTGACTCAATATCTGCTGCTCTTTGTTTGTCCAGAAAGTTTCCAGACCCGCAAGCTCTTCTCTGAATTTTTTTTCAAGCTCTTTTTCATCTTTAAGACGTTTCGGCAGTTCTTTTTTGAGTCTTTTGGGCAGTTCCTCATCCATACGCCCGGGCAATTCCTGCTGAATCATCGCCGGGAGTTCCTGTTTCAGACGTTCATCCAGCAGTTTTTTTCGCTCTTCTTCGGTTACATCCCCTTTTTCCTCAAGCTCTTTTCTGATCTTTTCATAAAGCTGATTCCGAATATCGTCCAGGCATTCTTTTCTGAGATCAGCTTCGATTTCCTTTTTGAATACATCTTCCGAATCTTCGGAAAGTTTTCTGCTGTCCGCGGCAATGAGTTCCTTTATATTTCTGACCGCTTCCCTCACAGGAATCATTCTGCTTTTATGGAAAGCTACTTCGGCGCGGAGTTTTTCGATTTCTCTGGGCCGTTCTGTCATGCTTTTCAATTCATAAATGACAGGACCGAGAAGTTCTTCCAGTTCTTCTCTCCAGTTAAAATCTTTGGGCTTAAATGCCGTGTCAATGCTTTCCTGTTTAACACCTGTGGCAATTCTTTCGAAATTTTTCCGGCATGTTGCCAACTGTTCATGGAGATTCTGTATTTCATTATCGGTTTTATCTGTAAGAACCTGCTCACTGTCAGACCGGAGTTCTTCTTTTTTATTTCTGATCTGATTTTCCATATCTCTGATACATTGGGTAATCTGCCTGAGCGTTGCCATATCTTTTACGGCAGACTCATCGGAGCTTTCAGGCTGTCCGTAAACGGCACTGTATTCGGAAAGCGGAAATAAACTGGCGGCACAGAAAAGAATCATCAATATATTTTTTTTCACTGACATTAAATCCTGTTTCAAGAAAGCAGACTGTGTGACAAAAAAAGGCATCCCCCCCTTAGCCCGGAGAGATGCCTTTATGTTCAGTCTTAGCGGAAATGGTCTTCTATAATTTCTTTACATTTGCCGCGGCAGGTCCTTTGGGTCCCTGTTCCACATCAAAACTGACTCTGTCGCCTTCTTTGAGGGATCTGAAACCCGCTGCGTCAATTGCAGAGTGATGGACAAATATATCGTTTCCGTCTTCCTGCTCGATAAAGCCGAAGCCCTTTTTATCGCTGAACCATTTAACAATTCCTTTTGCCATTGTACCGACATCCTCCTTTTTGAAAATTTTATGTTCCCAACCTAACACTCTTCCGGAACAGAGTCAAGAGGGAAAATATATTTTTTAATCCGATGCCCGGGTTTAAAAAGTCAGGAAGTTGATCATTTTCATCTTCTGAAAAATATATTGACAGGATAAAATTTATGAATTATTTTATCCGATTCTGTCT
>DYRK01000617.1 GCA_020718785.1 Desulfatirhabdium butyrativorans
CGGAACATTTCGGATTCCGATATGAAATGACGGTAATCCCCGGCTGTCATTTCTGTATCCGCTAAATCCGAACCGCAAAAGTTTCTGTATGTGGAAAACTATCTGAAAATATGTAAAAAATTCCGGCATATCGCTGTTTTTTCTGTCTGCCGTGAAAAAATAGTTGTTGCGGATACGTTGAGGATGTGTTATATTTGTTCATTTAGGGTCAACCGTCACAGGCATACCTAATAAAAGCGGGGAGTTGAGGCGATTGAAAGGTCAAGGACTGTCACACGCGGCCGGACCTGTTTCCCGGTGCCGTTACTGTCGGTCGGAAACAGGGGGGATGGCCGCGAAGGAAAACCAAGTAAAAGGGAGAACAGAATGGCTTATGTAACAATGAAGGAACTCCTTGAAGCAGGAGTTCATTTCGGTCACCAGACCAAACGCTGGAATCCGAAAATGAAACAATACATTTTCGGCGCAAGAAACGGCATTTACATCATTGATCTTCAGAAAACCGTCCGCATGTTCAGGTCCGCGTACGATTTTGTTGTCGAAACCGTTGCAAACGGTCAGTCGGTTCTTTTTGTCGGAACCAAGAAACAGGCACGGGATTCGATCTCCGAAGAGGCAAACCGCTGTGAAATG
Source organism: Desulfatirhabdium butyrativorans (assembly GCA_020718785.1). Classification (GTDB taxonomy): domain Bacteria; phylum Desulfobacterota; class Desulfobacteria; order Desulfobacterales; family DYRK01; genus DYRK01. The sequence goes on from DYRK01000617.1 coordinate 634, forward strand.
TTTTATGTCCACAACCGGTGGCTGGGCGGAATGATGACGAATTTTCAGACCATCAAACAGAGCATAGACCGTCTGAATCATCTCAACGATATTGAAAAAGACGGTTCCATCAATCTGTTTCCCAAAAAAGAACGCCTTAAATTGGGAAAAGAGCGTGAAAAACTTGACAGCAACCTCGGAGGAATTCGAAGCATGACGCGGCTTCCGGGTGCGCTGTTTGTTATTGATCCCAAAAACGAAGCCATAGCGGTCCGTGAGGGCAGACGGCTCAACATTCCGATTGTGGCGATTGTTGATACCAACTGCGACCCTGACGAAGTGGATTACGCCATCCCCGGCAATGATGACGCCATCCGCTCCATACGGCTGCTTTCTTCCAAAATTGCGGATGCCTGTGTCGAAGGGAAACAACGTCTGAACGAAAAACGACAGGCTGAATCGGATAAGGAAATGGATGATGAAGGCGATATTTCAGCGGCAGCTGCGGATTTGAAACCCGGTGAGAGGAAAGTTATATCAAACGGTTCGGCCGGTCCTGTGGTGGAAGTCATCAAACGGACAGCGGCTCCGGCAGCATCCGATGAAAAACCCGACAGCGATGAAAACACAGGAGAGAAAGATGGCGACAATTAGTGCGGAAGCAGTAAAGCAGCTCCGTGAAAAAACCGGAGCCGGGATCATGGATTGCAAGGAAGCACTTTCTCAGGCAGACGGCGACATGGAAAAGGCTAATGAATTTCTGAGAAAAAAAGGGCTGGCAACAGCTCAGAAACGTGCCGGACGGACCATGTCGGAAGGAGTGATTGCCTCCTATATCCATCTGGGCGGCAAAATCGGCGTGATGGCCGAGGTCAACTGTGAAACTGATTTCGTTGCAAAAACAGATGATTTCAAGGAATTTGCAAAAAATATCGCCATGCACATCGCGGCTGCAAATCCTCTGGGAATCAGGCCTGAAGATGTTCCCCAGTCCGTCATTGACAAGGAAAAGGAAATCTATCGCGCTCAGGCTCTTGAGACCGGAAAACCCGAGAAAATGCTGGATAAAATCGCAGAGGGCAAGCTGGTGAAATTTTTCAAAGAGTCCTGTCTGATGAATCAGGCTTACGTCAAATCTCCTGAGAAAACCATAGCGGACTATCTGAACGAGGTGATTGCAAAGACCGGAGAGAATATCACTGTCAGACGGTTTGTCCGTTTTCAGCTCGGAGAATAAGAATTGAGAATTGAGAAGTGAGAATTGAGTGCAGGCAGCAGGTAACAAGTTGCAGGTTAAGGACGACATGCTCCTGCAACTTGTTACCTGTAACCTGTTCATTTCTCACTTATAAGGAATATTCGGCTTGACAGATGCAAAATATAAAAGGATTCTGCTCAAATTAAGCGGCGAAGCGCTGATGGGCGACCAGACTTTCGGCATCAGCCCGTTTATGATACAATATGTGGCTGACGAAGTCTGCTCGATAGTCGGGTTGGGGATTCAGATTGCGGTTGTTGTCGGAGGCGGAAATATTTTCAGAGGCATTGCAGCCAGTTCTTACGGGATGGACCGGGCATCGGCAGACCACATGGGAATGCTTGCAACGGTCATCAACAGCCTTGCGCTTCAGGATGCGCTTGAGAAAAAAGGTGTTCAGACGCGGGTACAGACAGCTATTTCTATGCACGAAGTGGCAGAGCCGTATATTCTCAGAAGAGCAGTCCGTCACCTCGAAAAAGGGCGGGTGGTGATTTTTGCCGCAGGAACCGGCAATCCGTATTTTACCACAGATACGGCTGCGGTACTCAGAGCGCAGGAAATTCATGCCGAGATTCTTTTGAAAGCAACAAAAGTTGACGGAGTTTATGACTCGGATCCGGCAAAGAACAAAGAAGCCAAGTTTGTAAGAAAAATTACTTACATGCAGGCATTGGAAAGACAACTGCGCGTCATGGATATGACTGCCATTTCGCTGGCAATGGACAATCGCCTCCCGCTTATTATTTTCAATCTGAATCAAAAAGGGAATATCCGGAAAGTGGTATGCGGGGAAGAAGTCGGTTCACGGATCAATAACTGAAGTGGTAATAAACCGCCGGCGGAGCAGTGCATTTTTTATAATAAGATTGGCATTTTTGCAGGATAGCCGGTGTAAGAAGGGGCGAGGATTATGGAAAATCTGCAAACCGAGATTATCGTCAGGTCCCCGGCAGAAAAGGCGGAAATCTATTATCCGGATTCAGACGGCAGACCCATGGCAGACAATGATCCTCAATACTACACCATGACCGACACCCGGTTTGCGCTGGAACAGCGGTTTATCAATGATCCTGATGTGTGTCTGGGGGCAGACCTGCTGATTTACTATCAGGAGGGAAATACCCGCAGACGGTTTGCGCCGGATGTCTTTGTGGTGTTCGGCGTACAGAAGGCAATGCGGCGCAGTTACAAGGTCTGGAAAGAAGGCAAAGTGCCGGATGTGGTATTCGAATTTGCTTCGGAAAATACATGGCGGGAAGATATCGGCAAAAAATATAAGCTTTATCAGAAGCTGGGAATACGGGAATATTTTCTTTTCGATCCATCGGGCAGATATTTTCATCCTCAACTCCGAGGATACGGGCTTTGGAAAGGTAGATATCAAGCCATGCCGGAGTTGACCGAAAAACTCGGTAAAACAGGATATTACAGCCCGATATTGAATCTCGAATTATGGATGAGAGAAAATTCTGCCGATAAAACAGCAGAAATGCCATATCTGCTGAGATTCTACGACCCGGTATCCGGGGACTGGCTGCGTACCCCGGCAGAAGAAGCAGAAGCCCGTCGAAAAGTAGAAGCCGAACTGACCCGGCTTCGAGCCGAGCTAAAGTAGGGTGGGTGAACCC
>DYRK01000618.1 GCA_020718785.1 Desulfatirhabdium butyrativorans
TATGGAATTTTTTCTGTGTGTACTCGGAATGGTGATGATCGTAGAGGGACTTCCGTATTTTGCATTTCCCGAAAAAATGAAATTCTGGATACAGAATATGCTTGAAATGACGGACAGCACGCTCAGGGTCATGGGTCTGTTCCTGATGATTGCCGGACTCGTGCTGATTTACATAGGGAGGAGTTAAACGCCTTGTTTTCACTGACAGATTACAGCTATGAGCTTCCGGAAGGACAGATTGCCCAGAAACCGGCAGATCAGAGAGACCAGTCGCGGCTTCTCCGTCTGGAACGTTTCACCGGCAGATTTTCGCATCATAAATTTCAGGACATTTATGAGTTTCTCCGTCCCTCTGATCTGCTGGTAATCAACAACACTCAGGTTATTCCCGCGCGTCTGAGGGGAAAGAAAGATACGGGCGGAAAAGTGGAACTCTTGATTTCAGATTATGGGGAAGATTCGGGACGGCCGGTTCGGGAACGTGAAATGACCTGTCTGGTAAAAACATCGAAAAGCCCGAAACCCGGGTCCATGCTTTTTTTTGAGGAAGGACTGAGCGCAGAGATTATCACTTACCGCGACGGCATATCTTCGGTAAAATTTTCATGCCCGGGGGATTTTGAAGAGACCCTTTACCGAATCGGAGAAGTTCCTTTGCCGCCGTATATCAAACGGGATACAGATGCACCCTGCGATGACCGGGCCGCGTATCAGACCGTGTATGCTTCGCAAAAAGGGGCGGTCGCAGCTCCTACCGCGGGACTCCATTTTTCGGAACCGCTTCTTGAAAAAATCAGGTCCAAAGGGGTGAAGGCGGTTGCAATTACTCTGCATGTGGGCTATGGTACATTTTTGCCGGTAAGGGTATCGGATATCAGGGAACACCGCATTCATGCCGAATGGTATTCTGTTTCCGAAACAGCGGCAGATGCGGTCAACAGAACAAAAGCAGAAGGCGGCCGGGTTGTGGCAGTGGGAACCACCGGCGTCCGAACTCTGGAGTATGTCTCGGATTCAGAGGGAAAAATCCGCAAAGGGTCCGGGAAATGCGATCTTTTCATATATCCGGGCTATATTTTCAAAATAACAGATGCCATGATAACGAATTTCCATCTGCCCGAATCCACTTTGCTTATGCTGGTTTCTGCCTTTGCGGGCCGCGAAAATCTGCTGAAGGCGTACAAAGAGGCGGTTTCCCAGGGATACAGATTTTACAGTTACGGAGATGCCATGTTTATCTGCTGAGACTCCGGAGTGCAAAAATACAATTTTCGCACAGACTGATTTTTTGCAAAAATTTCATTTTTGCACTCCGGAATAAATGACTTAACCAAAGATAGGGAGGAACAGAGATGAAAAAAAGTGTCATTGTATGTGCAGGTCTGCTGTTGCTGATTATTTTTTCAGCGAATTCATATTCTCAGGAGATGATAAAAATCAACGGTTCCGCGGTTCTCGGAAAGCTGCTGATGCCCAAAGCCGCTGAGGAATTTGAAAAACTGGAAAAGGTGAAATTCGATCTGAAATATAAGACGACCGGCTACGGCATCGAGAAACTGCTGGCTCATGAATGCGATGTCGCGGCAGGCGCCCGTCCGCTTGAATCTTCTGAAAAAGAAAAAGGATTGGCGGAAACGGAAATCTGTCTGGACGGATATGCCTTTATAGTGCATGAGAGCAATCCGGTAAGAAAAGTCGCCTCGGAGCAGATTGCAGATATTTTCAAAGGAAAAATTACATCATGGGATGAACTGGGAGGGTTTCCGGGCAAAAAAATCACAATAATTTCTCCGCCCACAGACGCGGCTTATTATGTCACTGCCAAAAAACTGATCGGATTCGATACGCTTCCCGAAGGCGCGATACAGGTCGAAATGACTACTATGGTTTATGAAACCGTCAAGGCGCATCCGCTTAGTATCGGTCTGGTATCTTATGCAGATATTATGGATAAAAACGATGTGAACATATTGGATATTCTTCACAAAGGAAAACATGCCAAAATCACTCAGACCCATGTTTATTTCGGCACCTATCCCTATTCTCAGGGCATGTATCTTTTCACTGTCGGCGAACCTAAAGGAACTGTCAGAAACTTCATCGCTTTTTTCAAAAGCAAAGAAGGCAAGCGGGTTATTATGGACGCGGGCTTTTTTCTGCTTCCGGCAAAATAAATCATGTTCAGTTTCAATATCATTTCAGAATCCCCGAACACCCTGGCCCGGACAGGTCTGCTTGAGACCACTCACGGACTGATCCGAACCCCGGTGTTTATGCCTGTAGGAACACTCGGAACGGTCAAGTCGCTGTCTCCGGAAGAACTTACAGAAGCCGGCGCGCAGATCATCCTCGGAAATACTTATCATCTGTATCTCAGACCGGGCTGCGAAGTGATCCGTCTGTTTTCCGGACTTCATCGTTTTATGAACTGGAATCTGCCTATTCTTACGGACAGCGGCGGATTTCAGGTTTTTTCTCTCGCGAAGATATCGAAAGTCAGGGAAGAGGGCTGGGATTTCCAATCTCATATTGACGGATCACGGCATCTGCTGAGTCCTGAAAAAGCAATGGAAATTCAAGTCTGTCTGGATTCGGATATTATGATGTGTCTGGATCAGTGCATTCCCTATCCCGCGGATAGAGAAGAAGCGGAGACAGCTCTCGAACTCACTGCCCGCTGGGCAAAGCGATGCAAAGCCGCGTGGGAAGAACATCATCTTGGCAGAAATGCACTTTTCGGAATTGTTCAGGGCGGTATGTTCGAAGATTTACGGAGCCGGTCTGCGGAATCTCTCATCGAAATCGCCTTTGACGGATATGCGGTGGGCGGCTTGAGTGTGGGCGAACCCAAAGAACTGATGTACGATATTGCGGAATTTACGCTGCCTCAGCTTCCGAATGACAAACCCAAATATATCATGGGCGTGGGGACGCCGCAGGATTTGGTGGAACTGGTATTTCGGGGCGCGGATATGTTCGACTGCGTGATGCCCACCCGGAATGCCCGAAACGGTCAGCTTTTTACTCAGTACGGCACGCTGAATATTACAAATTCTCAGTTTAAAGACGATACTAATCCGATTGACTCTGACTGCTCCTGCTATACCTGCCGGAATTACTCGAGAGCTTATCTGCGTCATCTCTACATGGCAAGAGAATTGCTGTCTTATCGCCTGAACAGCATTCACAATATTCATTACTTTACGCATCTGATGGCGCAGATACGGGAGGCTATAGACAAGGGGAAATTCGAGGCGTTCAGGAAGGCTTTTTATGCAAGGTCGGAATTATGCTGAAAAAGGGGGGGAGTGATGAAACTATCACTTGTTCCCAAAGTAAATTACGACTAACGACAAGGTAAACAGCGGCGATAGCCCGTCCGGTTGAACGATTGGTTATCCATCTCTCAGAAGGCGTTTAAAAATTAGTACAACTAAATAATTTTTTGTTTACAGTAAAGAAATATTGTGCTGAGAATATCTGCATCTTCAACTTCA
>DYRK01000071.1:0-4361 GCA_020718785.1 Desulfatirhabdium butyrativorans
GTTTTGAAGGTATAGCAGGCTCTGAACTGAGATGTGGAACAGACATCGGTTTTTCCGGCAATGACCTGAGAGGCTTCGGAATTGCTCACAGCAGGGCCGTTGACATCTGTAATAAAGGTATCCACACCGCCGCCGACTATGGTTCCGGGGCAGTTGTGACAGTCATTCGGAACCGCGCTGACCGTAGCCGAATTCCGATAGGTCTGAAACGCCGCGCAGGGATTTTCCGTGACTGTCGGAACCCGCAGTTTGATGCTCTTGCTCACTTTCTGACCCGGAGCCGTAAAGGTGACATTGGACCATGTAATCTTTCCGCCCGCGTCTGTTCCTCCGCCGTTGTCAACTACATAAAATTCAGACGGATAGGTATCAATAATATTTACGGTATAAGGCAGAACATTTGCAGGACCCGTATAGGTCGCTTCAACGGAATAAGTGAGAGTTTCCCCGAGAAGGGCAACCTCGGGGCCGGTCTTGTTCACGGTAAAAGTCGGAATGCCGCCCGCGTCCGAAACCGTCCACGCGTGAGGTCCCGAAATAGGGGTCACATATTCGGTTCCCAAATCCTTGCCGCATTCATTCACATAAATCGGATCAAAAAACACATTGGCATTTTTAGCCGCGGCGCAGTTTCCGCTTTTGACCTTGACCTTGAACTGGATCGCCTGATTTCCGCTCGGCGGAATATCCGGAATAGTAAAGGTATCTGTGGCGTCATTAAATACAGCGGTACTCGGCGTAATATCCGTGATTTCCCATGTATCCGGGAAATTGCCGACTCTCAGGCGGAAATCTTTGGCAGGGCCCACACCCGAGTTGCTGATGGTGATTCCGCCCGCGGAGCCGCTGCAATACGCGACAGGGCTGGGATTGGTATGCGTAATGGCAATGACCGGCTCCCGGATTTGCAGAGCAACGGAATGGGAAGCAGTTCTCGGAGCCGGAAGGCACGCGGAAAGGCTGTCGCCCCAATTAACGGAAACTTCGTTAATCAGATGCTCGGGTTCGCAGTCCGACACGGTTGACACAATCTGATACACAGCATCACCGTCTTTGGGGATGTTTCCGGTGTTCCATGTCTGAGGAGTTCCGGAGGACAGAGAAGGGGGAAGACTGTGTCCGCTGGAACTGGCAATGGAAACAAAGGTCATGCCGGATCTCAAAGTGAAGGTGGCGTCCGCGCCCCGCGATACAGCGGCATAACTGCTGTGAATCGTCAAAACCGAGGTGATATTGGTTCCCATATAACCGGGAGTGACCGTATTGGATGAGGGATCAGACAGGGTGATTTCGACAAGAGGTCTTTGAACGACTATCGGATCGGAAGCGAGGCTCACGGCTCCGGGCTGAACGGCTGCGATCAGTTGTTTGCCGGTACCGGCATCGCACATCGGGAAAGCTTTGAAGGTGAAGGTAGAATTTCCGCTTCCGGGAATCGTGAGGGATGACCATGTCAGCGTGTGAGGGGGACCTGCGGATTCTGCTGCGCCGCCGGTTGAAGTTACCTTGAAATCCGAGGGTAATTCGATTGTGAGCGAGTCAGCGGCAGCCGCGGCTGAATCCGGGTTGCTCACAGTCAATGTCCATGTGCCTTCCTGACCGTCGCCGAGGTCTGTTGACTGCTGCGTGAAAGAAAGTTGCAACGCGGCATACGCGTCCGGGTTTCCTATAATTATAAAGGAAGCCAGAATGATGATGAAGCTGATGATTCCGTAAAGATTGAAAAATCTTTTCTCCGAGCCGGTCATGTTTCCCCCTTTGCCTGAGATTCTGCTGAACTTAGGCGGTGTGATATGTAGAATTTTTCTACATAATGATACGCAAAATGCTCCCTCAATAGAGGACATTTTGCCCTGTTTGAATACTCCCGACACCCCATTGTTTATTTTTCTGTTTCATGGAATATCACATTATTAAGGTTAAATATAAAAAAATCGGAGCAGTGCAAAAATGACCGAATTTATTAAGACGGTTTGCACCGTTACCGGAAGTGTGGCGAAACGATGGCTACTTTCCGCCATCATTTTGGACATATATTTACTATGCAGCCGAAAAAAATGTCAAGGAAATTTTTACACAAACATCGAAAAAAAACAGCATTCAAATTTTCTATAAAAAAATCAGATTATTATAATAATTTCCATATTGCCGCTGATATGGAAAGGCTACTGTTCCGTCAGTCAACTGCTTATTTTTTAAGGGTTTATTATTTTTATTATATAAAAATATTCTTAATATTATTTTTTCGCCGGACCGGAACAAGGCTTATTTTTCTGTTGAATCGTCTCAAAAAACCTGCTATCGCTCTGATAAGTACCTGAGCATAAATTTTTCGGCAGAAAAAATGCGAAAAACCGCTCCGCTCTATTTTCGCACTCCGGAGAATTTTTTTGACTGGGTACTTATAAACCACGGCAAACGATTATGGCGGGTTTCGCCCGCCCCGCAGTGATAAATTTTTTCAATTCTCAATTCTCACTTATTAAGGAGGAAGCAGCCATGAAAGAACTCAGCCAACTGAATCTGCCCGATGATGTCCGTTACACGACCGAACATGAATGGGGCAGACAGGAAGGTGACAAGGTCAGAGCCGGCGTCAGCGATTATGCTCAGGATCAGCTCGGAGAAATCGTTTTCGTGGAACTGCCGCAGATAGGGGAAACTTTCGGGAAAGGGGAAGAATTCGGAACTCTCGAATCGGTCAAGGCGGTTTCCGAACTTTTCATGCCCGTAGGCGGAGAAATCATCGCAGTCAACGACAAGCTTAAAGAATCGCCGGAATTAGTCAATCAGGATCCGTATCAGGGCGGCTGGATGATCGAGATCAGACCCGATGACCCTGCCGAATTGGATACTCTTATGAAAAAGGATGCTTATCTTGATATGCTGGGAGGTCAGGGGTGAGAGGTCCGGGGTCAGGGGTGAGAGCGGCCTCTGACCTCGAACCCCGAACCCCTCACCCCTTTTTACGAAAGGAGTGCGATATGAGATATTTGCCTCATACGGATGAAGATATTGCCGAAATGCTTCAGACAGTGGCAGCGGCAGACCTCGAAGAACTTTTCAGGGCTGTCCCGGAGGACTGCCGGCGAAAGGGGAATCTCAATCTGCCGGAGCCTTTAAGCGAGTGGGAACTCAATGACCGGATGTCCGCGATGGCAGGACTCAGCGCGGTTTCTCCGGAATACAAAATTTTTCTGGGCGCGGGGAGCTATGAACATTATATCCCTGCGGCGATTTCCTATCTGCTCGGACGGTCCGAAGTTTCAACCGCTTATACCCCTTATCAGCCTGAAATCAGTCAGGGAACCCTTCAGGCAATTTACGAATATCAGACTCTTGTCTCGCGGCTTCTCGGAATGGAAGTGGCGAATGCGTCAATGTATGACGGCGCATCTGCACTCGCGGAAGCTCTGCTCATGGCAATACGCATTTCCAGGAGACAGAAAGTCGCAATCTCCCGCGCAATCCATCCGCTGTACCGCCGGGTGGTTCGGACTTATTTCGAACCCACGGGATACGAAATAACGGAACTGCCGTATCTGCCTTCCGGGAGAACCGATCTCAGTCCTGTTACTGGAATGAAAGACCTTGCCGCGGTCGCGGTTCAGTCGCCCAATTTTTTCGGCTGTGTCGAGGACTTGACTGCTGTGGAAAAAGCGGCTCATTCTGACCCTAAAACATTATTTATAACGGGTTTCACCGAACCGCTTGCCTACGGTCTGCTGAAAAACCCCGGAAGTCAGGGCGCGGACATTGCCTGCGGAGAAGGACAGAGTTTCGGGAATCCGCGTTCTTTCGGAGGTCCGGGACTGGGAATGTTTGCCTCGAAAAATCAATATGTGCGGAATATGCCGGGGCGTCTTATCGGTCAGACAAAGGACAAAGACGGCAAACGCGGCTTTGTGCTGACGCTTGCCACAAGGGAACAGCATATCCGGCGGGAAAAAGCCACGTCCAATATCTGCTCCAATCAGGGACTTTGTGCTACTACCGCGGCGATGTACATGGCGTCTCTGGGCGGAACCGGAATCCGGGAACTGGCAAGGCTGAACCGGGACAAAGCCGAATATCTCAAAGCCGCACTCAAAGCAGCGGGCTTTGAAATTCCCTTTGCCTCTCCGACCTTCAATGAATTTGCAGTGAATTTTCCCAAAGGCTTTGACTCGGCATATAACCGCCTTATAGAGAAAAAGATCGTTGCGGGATTGTGCCTGTCGCATTACTACTCCGAACTCTCCGATCGCTACCTGCTGTGCGTAACCGAAACCCGGAGCCGGGAAGATATGGATGAATTGGTCAGGGAATTGGGTAGGTTGGGTTGAGGCACGAAACCCAACTTACTGAAACTGAAACCCGGA
>DYRK01000071.1:4461-15644 GCA_020718785.1 Desulfatirhabdium butyrativorans
ATTGGGTAGGTTGGGTTGAGGCACGAAACCCAACTTACTGAAACTGAAACCCGGAGGATGAATTGGTCAGGGAATTGGGTAGGTTGGGTTAAGGCACGAAACCCAACTTACTGAAACTGAAACTCGGATCAGGCAGGTTGGGTTTCGTGCCTCAACCCAACCTACTAGGAGGTTTTATGAAAGAAATGCTGGGAACAAAAGGGCTGATTCTCAATGAACCTTTGCTCTGGGAAAGAGGAAAAAAGGGTAGAATTGGATTTTCGCTTCCCCGTCGGGATGTGGAATCTGCTCCGACAGACAAAGATATCGAAGGAGAAGGACCGAATTTTCCCGACCTGAGCGAAGTGGAAGTCATACGCCATTTCACACGCCTGTCTCAGTGGAATTTCGGCGTGGATACCGGCATGTATCCGCTGGGATCCTGCACGATGAAATACAATCCCAAAACCAATGAACGGCAGGCTGCGCTGCCCGGATTTGCCGGAGCTTCTCCGCTGCTGCCGGCTTCTCTCTGTCAGGGAACATTGAAGCTGATCTATGAGACTGAGCGGTTTCTCGCAGAAATCACAGGTATGGATGCAGTGTCTGTGCAGCCTGCTGCCGGAGCGCACGGAGAGCTTGCCGGAATGCTGATTTTCTATGCTTATCACAAAAGCTTATGCAAGCCCCGTTCCAAGATTCTGATTCCGGATACAGCGCACGGAACCAATCCTGCCAGTGCTTCGCTGTGCAGTTTCAAGTCTGTCCCTGTGAAATCCGATGAACGCGGAGTTCTCTCGCCCGAAACGGTTGCAAGCCTTATGGATGAAGACACCGCGGGCATCATGGTGACCAATCCCAATACCCTGGGGCTGTTTGAGGAAAATATCAGAAAAGTGGCGGAAATCGTGCATAGCAAAGGCGGGCTGGTTTACTGTGACGGCGCGAATATGAACGCACTCATGGGTATTGCGGACATGAATGCCATGGGCGTGGATGTGCTGCATCTGAATCTCCACAAAACCTTTTCCACACCTCACGGCGGCGGAGGACCCGGCGCGGGTCCCGTGTGCGTGAAAAAACATCTCGAAGCATTTCTGCCGGTTCCCCGAGTCATTGAAAAAGAGGGAAAATATCTGCTTTCCGAGGATTTTCCGCAATCTGTGGGCAAACTCCACGCATTTTACGGCAATTTCGGAGTGATTATCAAGGCATACAGCTATATTCTGAGTATGGGACATTATCTGAAAAAAGCGAGTCAGCTTGCGGTGCTGAATGCCAACTACATCAAAGAAAAGCTCAAAGGGACTTTTCATCTGCCTTTTGACCGGCCCTGTATGCACGAATGCGTGTTCAGCGACAAATTTCAGGAACCCGATAGAATTACTACGCTGGATATTGCCAAACGCCTTATGGATTACGGCTTTCATCCGCCCACAATTTATTTTCCGCTGGTTGTTCACGGCTCTGTTATGATCGAACCTACGGAAACCGAGTGCAAAGAAAATCTCGATCTTTTCATTGAGACAATGAAAGCCATTGCTCAGGAGGCAAAGGAAAACCCGGAACTCCTGCGGGAAGCTCCCAAAACGCCGAAAGTCCGGCGCATGGATGAAACTGCGGCAGCGAGACATCCGTGTCTGGCGGGATGAGGTTCAGGGTCAGGGGTTCGGGGTCAGAGGCGATTACCCCTGACCCCGAACCCCGAACCCCGAACCTCATGCTTTGTGAGGAATTCGATCTTATGGATTACCGTGCGGCTTGGGAGCTTCAGCTTGAGCTGGCGGCTGAGAGAAAGTCCGGCAGAATCCCGGACACGCTTTTATTGCTTGAACACCCTCCGGTATTCACGCTGGGCCGGCGTGGAGGCAGAGAAAATCTGCGAGTAAGCGAATCATTTCTTGAGGCATCTGGCATCCCGGTAATTCAGATCGAGCGGGGAGGCAATATCACCTTTCACGGACCCGGACAGATTGTGGGCTATCCCATAGTGAATCTGCAAAGCGCAAGACTCGGCGTGACAGATTATGTAGAAAAACTCGAAGAAGTCATGATCCGTACTGCCGCAGATTTCGGGGTAGAAGCCGGACGAAATCCCATAAACCGGGGCGTATGGGTAGGCAAACTCAAGCTGGGAAGCATAGGAATTGCCGTGCGCCGCGGCATCACTTTTCACGGCTTCGCGCTGAATGTCAATATCTCCTTAGAACCTTTCGGCTGGATCAACCCATGCGGATTGCAAGGCATCGGCGTGACTGCGCTCAAACAGGCTGGCAGCCGGGAAATTTCTATGACTGATGCCAGAGAATCCGTGAAGAGACATATCGGGGAAGTGTTCGGTGTGAAGCTGATTATGACCGTGCCGAGATATACTGCCCGCCGGGATAATCTGCGCTTTTGTAAAACGGTTTTGTAAACCGTTTTATCAGCAGAAACGATTTGCAAAATCGTTTTACAGAAAATTCGGGAAGACTCCCGTCAAAAAGCAAAAGCTTTCTTACGGAGACATAAATGAAGCTATGGGAATATGGACTTTAACTAATGACAAATAAAGAAGAAGCCGGAATCGAATGGACAAAAAGAGCTTTTAAACAGTTGAAAAGCATACCTGAATCTCAGAATATCTATCAGGCAGTTCAGGTTCTGAAAAACTGGCCTCGGTGTCAGAATGTCAGAAAACTTGCAGACAGAGATGATTACAGATTAAGAATCGGCCGCTACAGAGTAATTTTTACGGTGACGGACGGACAGCCTGTAATCATAAGAATCGAACAGGTGAAAAAACGAAATGAGCAGACTTACTAATTATCAGATTATTAACAGTGAAAGCGGGGAACCTCTTTTTGCTGTGATTCCTTACGAGGAATTTCAGCAGATTCGGAAACACATAGAAGATGAGGAGCTTACCCTGCCGAACAAAGTTGTAGGGTTACATATTCTGGAGGGGAAAAGCCTTTTGTGTGCATGGCGTGAATATAAGGGGATAAGCCCTGATGAAATGGCAGAAGACATGGGGATGACATCGGATGAATATTTGCAGACAGAGAATAAGAAAATACTGTCTCCTCATATACTGAAAAAAGCCGCGGAGGTGCTGGGGACAGATTCACGCCTTCTGACAGAAGATTAAAAAAAGCTTTCCGAAGTACAAAAACGGAGCGGCTTTTTGCATTCTGCTGAAATATGGCAGAGTAAAGCGGCCAAGGTTAAAATAGATAAACCCGCTTTACTTCATGCAAAAAAACCGCTGCGCTCTATTTTTGCACTCCGGAGTTATGTGATTCTAATCCTCCTGAAGTTCCTTCAGGTTGGCATAGAAATCCAGCGACTCCGGATTTCTAAGGGCATCTTTGTTCAGCACGGGTTTGCCCTCGATGACTTTCTTGACGGCAAGCTCGACTTTCTTCATATTGAGAGTATAAGGCACATCCGGGACTTCAAGAATTTTCGCAGGCACATGTCTCGGCGAGGCATTGACGCGGATCGTGTCCCTGATCTTCTTTTTGAGTTCTTCAGTGAGTCCGCAGCCCGGACCCAGCCTGACAAAAAGAATCACCCGAACATCGTTTTTCCAGTGCTGACCGATCACGAGACTGTCTTCGATTTCCTCGATCTGCTCCACCTGCCGATATATCTCAGCCGTGCCGATACGGACGCCTCCTGGATTCAGTGTCGCGTCCGAGCGTCCGTAAATAGTCACGCCGCCTCGCTCATTGACTTCGATATAGTCGCCGTGGCGCCAGATATTGGGATAGACATCGAAATAAGCCGAATGATACTTTTTCCCATCCGGATCATCCCAGAAATAAATCGGCATGGACGGGAACGGCGCACTGCACACCAATTCGCCCTGCTGACCGATGATCGCTTTTCCGTTATCATCAAAAGCCTCAACCTTCATGGCCAATCCCCGGCACTGCAATTCCCCGGCATAGACCGGTCCCATGGGATTTCCCAGCGCGAAGCAGCCGTTCAGGTCTGTTCCGCCGGAAATAGAAGCCAACTGAAGGTCTTTTTTGATTTCCTCATAGACAAACTCAAATCCTTCGATAGACAGCGGCGAGCCTGTGGAAAGAATTGCTCTGAGCGGTGTCAGATCATATTCCTTGCCCGGTTTTACGCCTGCGCTCTGAAGTGCGGCAAGATATCCCGCACTGGTTCCGAACACCGTGATTTTCTCATCCTGAGCCATTTTCCACAATGCACCGGCCTGCGGATGAAAGGGATTCCCGTCAAACAGCACAAGCGTTGCACCCACAGCCAAGGAACTGGTCAGCCAGTTCCACATCATCCAGCCGCAGGTCGTGAAGTAGAAAATGGTATCTTCACGTTTCAGATCCGTATGCAGCATGAGTTCTTTCAGATGATGGGTGAGAATGCCTCCCGCGCTCTGCACCATGCACTTGGGCAGACCCGTAGTACCGGATGAATACATGATGTACAGCGGATGATTGAAAGGCAATTGCTCGAATTCGATTTTCAATCCGGATTCGGAGGATTTGAAGTCATCATAAAGAACTGCTTTCGGCACACGGCTTATATCCGGAGCCTTGTCGGTGTAAGGCACGACAACGACTTTTTCTACCGAAGGAATTTCCTTCAGGATATTTGCAATGCGTTCAAGAGAATCCAATTTTTTCCCTTTGAACGCGTAGCCGTTTGCCGTAAACAGAACTTTGGGCTTTATCTGCCCGAAGCGGTCCAGCACGCCTTTGATGCCGAAATCCGGAGAGCAGGAAGACCATGCAGCGCCCATGCTTGTGGCAGCCAGCATGGCGATAATGGCTTCCGGCATATTCGGCATAAAGCCGACTACCCTGTCCCCTGATTTTACACCCAGCGATTTCAATGACTTGGCGACCCGTGCCACTTCGTCATACAACTGAGCATAAGTCATTCGTCTCGGTTCTGCATCTTCTCCCTTGAAAATCAGGGCGGTCCGATCATCACGGTATCGGAGAAGATTTTCTGCAAAATTGAGCTTTGCGCCTGAAAACCATGCGGCTCCGGGCATTTTGCCGACATCATCAATCACTTGTCTGTAGGGTTCCGATGCCTTGATTTCGGCAAAATCCCACATCGTTGCCCAGAAATCGGCAATATTATCCACAGACCATTGATAAAGCTGGGGATAGTTGCCGAACTGCTTGCCGTGTTTCTCGTTGATCACTGTCATGAACCGATACATATTGGTTCTTTTGACCCGCTCTTCCGAGGGCGTCCATAATAGTTTTGCCATACTATATTTCCTTTCTTTTTTCCGGTTATACTTATCACTGTCATATTTTGTAAGGGTAAGCCCCTGTGCTTACCCCTGATTAGCTACCTACCCTGTGCTTACCCCTGTATTCAGAGCAACCACAGGGGGTTGCCCCTACAGTAAAAAAACGGTTTGCAGGGGTAAGCCCCTGTGCTTACCCCTGATTAGCTACCTACCCTGTGCTTACCCCTGTATTCAGGGCAACCACAGGGGGTTGCCCCTACAGTAAAAAAAACGGGAGGATACCTCTGACCTCTCACCCCTGACCCCTTACCCCTCAAGCTTTCATGTACTGTGATCCCACTGCGAGATAACCGTACCCCTTTGAGACAATATCTTCAAAATCCGGAATCATCCGCCGTCCGTCTATCACCAGATAAGGCGGCTTGACGGTTTCTTCGACCGTCCGGGAAAGCCCCCGGAATTCCTCGCAGTCTGAGGAAATAAACAGCCCGTCCGTGTCCGCGATGGCTTCTTTTGCGGTATTGAAATATTCTATTTTTTCAAACAGAATATTCTTGGACGGTGAAAAAACACTTTTTGCAGACTCGATTGCCAAGGGATCATAAGCTTTTACGCGTGCCACGCCCTTTCCGAGCAGGGATTCGATCACTCTGATGGAAGAGGCATCCCGCATGTCATTGGTATGCTTTTTGAATGCCAGCCCCAGCACCGCGATGGTTTTATTGTTGAACTTGAAACCCGCTTCGGTGACAGCCCTTTCGATGAGATATACTTTCTGAAATTCGTTGACTTCGTAGGAAGCTTCGAGCATCTTGGTGCTTACATTCATGCCCCTCAGCTGATAAATCAAAGAGGCAATATCTTTCCCGAAACAACTGCCCCCCGCGCCGTTGCTCACAAATGATCCCCAGGTGCTGATCCGGTCATCCGAGGTCACACCGAGCCGGAGTTTGTCTATATTGACATTGGGAAATTTTTCTCCGATCTTCGCGCCCACGCCGTTCCAAAAGGAAATGTAGGTGAGAAGCATGGTATTTGCCACATATTTGATGGCTTCCGCGGTTTCAGGCGTGGTCTCGATATATTTGATGCGGACATGGTTGACAAACTGGGAGTAAACCCTCCTGAGAATTCTGAAATCCTCTTCATCGTCACATCCCACCACCACGCGGTCCGGCTTCCGTGCCTGATTGACTGCGGTTCCTTCTGCCAGAAATTCGGGATTGGACGCGACGCCGAAATTCTTCACGCCGTGAGTATTCATAATTTTCTGAAGATGCCTTGCAGTTCCGATGGGTACCGTGCTTTTATTGACAAAAACCATCCGGCGTTCATCCTTTCTCTGGGCAACAATTTCGGCAAGATATTCCGCGGCTGCATCATAAAAAACAAGATTTGTCGAACCGTTAAGGTTGGGCGGCGTGGGCAGGCACATAAAAACAGCATCGGTTCCCTCAATGATCGCCTTCAGGTCCGTAGAAAAAAACAGATACCTGCCGAGGGTTTCCTTGATAATGTTTACCAGCCCCGGTTCGTTTACATACTGTTCGATTTTTTCAGCATGCCCGGTCGAAAACGCTTTGATTTTATTTACATCATTGTCATAGGCATACACTTCATGACCGTATTCCGAACATACTGCCGCATGTACAAGCCCCACGTATCCGGTTCCCAAAACAATTATTTTCATGCCCTCTCCTCTTGGTTATGTACCGGGACAAAAATTTTCCGACATTTTTAAAAAGTGAGTTTTTTGAAAAAACTCAGTTTTTCCCATTCTGCCATGTCCGAAAATATATGGCCGGGTACATAAATTGAAATTATTCCTGCTTCAGTTCCACAATAACGGCACCCCAGCCGCCATCCTCCGAAGGTGCGCTCCTGAAAGAGCTTACCAGCGGATGTTTCTTTAAAATATCATGGACCCGTTTTTTCAATATGCCTTTTCCTTTTCCATGAATAACCCGGACAGAAAAAATATTCAAGCCGATGCACGCGGAAAAATAATCATCCAGAAGGTCCGGGATTTCTTTGGGTCTGAATGTGTGCAAATCCAGAACATCTTCAATGGGGACAATGACCGATTCCATTCTTTCTCCTTGTTTTCATAGAGAATTACATTATGACGGAATTATTATACAGGGATAAGTTTTTTTTTTCAATAGCCGGCAAAAAAAAACTGCAAGGGAAATTTTTTCGGCCCGGTTCCGGCGTATGTCAGCATCAATCCTTTTTTATACTGCCCACCGGCATAATCTGCACTTCTGTAAAACGGCTTTGCAAGCCGTTTTTTGCGGAGAAACGGTTTGCAAAACCGTTTTACAGAAAATTCGGAAAGCGCAGATTATGACGGTGGAAAGAATATTTCAATAAATATAGGGGTTACGCAGTTGCATGATTTTTAACCGCTGACGGACGCTGATAAACGCCAATTAATCAGGAAAAATAAATTCAAGTGCGTAAGTCCTAAAATCAAAATATATTATAAGTCTTTTGAAAACCCCTGAAAAAATCCGATATTTTTACTTTTTGGAATCATATTTATATTCAGTTTGAATTCAAATTATTATTCAGAGTTTAACCTTCCTGAAGACTTTCTTTATAATAACGGCGTTAAAAAATTTCTTTACAAAGAATCTTTGATGTGATAATGAAGCATGTCTATTATAAGGGATTTTGGGAATCGGCTGTTTCGGCAGTCAGAGTCCGGACTGCAAAAATTGATCTTTTCAGGAGGGAAATATGATAAAGCGAAGTACGGTAAGACGTAAAATGGGGACAGTTTCTGTGATTATGATATTGGCTTCAATCTTTATTGCAAGCGGATTCAGCACTTATGATTATATTCGGGAACGGATCAGGCTCAGGCAGGATTTCGATGAAAACATCAGTCCGATCCCGCTCCGTCTGGCAAAAAGTCTGAAAGAGGCGGTCTGGTTTGTGAACCAGATCAATGCAACGCAGATGATCAAATCGGAAATGATCAATCGGAAAATTGCTGCTGTTGTCGTAAAAGAGGCTGACGGCAAAACGGTTTTCTGTGCCGAAGAGCGCGATAAGGAATGGAAACCTGTCAAATCCGAGGGAAAAATTTCCGGCGATTTTATCATCAGAACTGAAGAAATTATAAATGAAGAAAAAATCGTCGGCGCTGTTGATATCTATTTTACCACCCGTTTTATAGATGAATCACTGAGAAAACTCAGTATCATCATGGTGGGCAAAGTCCTGATGATGAGTATTTTTCTTGTATCCGTACTGCTGTTTATCGTGAACCTTTTCCTTGTGAAACCAATATACGTGGTCATTCAGGGATTGGACACCGTTCAAAACGAAGTGGATTATGCCTCGATGCGCGTGGCATCCACGGGCCGTCAGTTGGCTGAAGGCTCGTCAAAGCAGGCTTCGGCTGTTGAAGAAACCTCTTCTTCGCTGGAAGAGATTACGTCCATGACCCGCCAGAATACAGAAAACGTCAGTCATGCGAACAGCCTGATGATCGAAACATCCAGGATCGTCAAAGATGCCGGCGTCTCCATGACTCAACTGACAGCTTCGATTGACGAACTGTCAAAAACAAGCGAACAGACGAGAAAAATTATAAAAACAATCGAAGAAATAGCGTTTCAGACCAATCTGCTCGCTCTGAATGCAGCGGTGGAAGCAGCCCGCGCCGGTGAGAGCGGGGCAGGATTTGCCGTGGTTGCAGAAGAAGTGAGGAATCTGGCAATGCGTTCAAGTAAGGCTGCGGGAAACACATCGGCAATGATAGAATCTTCCATCAAGATGACTCAGAACGGCATATCGCTGGTCTATAAAGCCGACAGCGCATTTAAAGAAGTGGCAGAAGGTGCAAAAAAAGTGGGCGGGCTGCTCGGTGAAATCGCTGCATCTTCTCAGGAACAGTCTCAGGGAATCTCTCAGGTCAGTATTGCCATGAACGACATCGAAAAAGTGACTCAGGGAAATACAGCCTGTGCGGAAGAGACCTCTTCTGCGATTGAAGAGATAAACACCCAGATAAAACATATCGGAAGCTATGTGACGGAACTGATGTCGCTCATCGGCAGAAAAAACGGCAGAAAAGCGGTCAGGGAAGTAGCGGATTTATGAATTTTTCCGATCTTCGGCATTGGGAGAACCGTACCCCGGTACGGTTCTTTTCGCTGACGGTTGTTATTCTTTGTTTTGAATTTTCCGAACATTATTCGCGGCTTCATAAAATAACCAGTTAAGAATATCAAACAGTTTCTGAATATTTTCTGTCGCAGAGCAGGAAATGATTTCCATTGTAAGGATATTCTGCTGCAACTTGCCGAACTGCCAGAAATTTCCGGTTGTGACAATGCCGAAAGTCTCTGTCTGTGCATTCTGATTGAATCTCTGGGCTGCTATCATTTCTGCAAGAGCCTGGGCCCAGCCTTTTCTCGTTCCCAAGCCCCGGCTTAGGAACGCACTTGCCGGGGAAGCTCCCCGGCTTCCCGTGACGGGAGACGGCCGAAGCCGGGGCTTCGGGCGCAGATGCGTTCCCAAGCCGGGGCTTGGGAACGAGGAAAAAAGTGACCGGTATGATCGGCACGCTGCTGAAAGCGAAACAGAGGGGGCTGATCGCTTCGGTTTCTCCTTTGATAGACAGGGTCCGGGATAAAGGTTTCCGCATCAGCACAGAACTTTACCGGGAAGCCTTGAGACTGGCAGGCGAATGTCCGAACCCTGATTAAAGGGTTAAAAGATTTGTGTCAAGACTCAACTCCGGAGTGCTAAAATTTCATTTTAGCACTCCTCCGGATAGACAGAGATCACGGAAATCCTTTAATCCTGAAAATCAGGGTTCAGACACTTTAATCAGGGTTAAAAACAAATGAAATAACACTTGACTTAGGGGTTAAACAATTGTATCATAACTCTGAGTAATCAAATAACAATTCACGAAAAAGAAGCGGAGTTGCGACAGTCACGCTGACCACAGACCGGTTGGTGATTCACAAAAATCTGACCCTACCTTGAACAATTTTTATAAATCAGGACTGCCTGATGACAGGGGAGAATATTATGGAAGATGTTTTAACCGTTCATATTCCTAATAAAATAAGACATATATTGAATCGAACACCCGAGGAAATGGGGCGTGATATATGCTTGTATTCAGCCCTGATGCTGTTCCGGCTCGGAAAACTATCTTCCGGAGCCGCCTCGGCGATGGCCGGCATTCCCCGTGTGATGTTTCTCGATCTGTGTTCGGAATACGATATTCCCGTGTCGCAGATTACGGCGGAAGAATTGCAAAGAGAGGTAAACGGTGGGTAAAGAGCCTCTGGTTTGCGACACATCTGTGTTGCTGTACTTGGGACGTATCGGAAAGGCTGATCTGCTTTCGTCCTTATATAAACCAATATATGTACCTGATCAGGTGCTTGCGGAATTGGATGCCGGTCGTCTGCTCAGGAGAGATACGATTGATCCCCGGAACTCGGAATGGGTGACAGCAGTTTCCGTTTCTCAGGAGGATATGAATTTCCTGCCTGAAAATCACTTGGGAATCGGTGAGATATCCGTCATCGCATATTCGGTAAAGCATGTCGGCTGCATGGCAGCATTAGATGACCGTATGGCCCGGATTTTTGCAGAATCGCTCGGAGTGAAAGTGACCGGTATGATCGGCACGCTGCTGAAAGCGAAACAGAAGGGACTGATCGCTTCGCTTTCTCCGCTGCTGGAGGCTGCCCGGAATAAAGGTTTCCGTATCAGCACAGAACTTTACCGGGAAGTTTTGAGACTGGCAGGCGAATGTCCGAATCATGATTTTCAGGATTAAAGGATTTGCAGGAGTTCTGTCAAGGCTGCCGGACTCCGGAGTGCTGAAATGAAATTTCAGCACCTCTGCGGCTGAACGGCAATGTCCGAACCCTGATTAAAGGATTAAAAGATTTTCAGGATTTCTGTCAGACCTCACGGAGGGTCGAATCTTCGGGAAGCTTGA
>DYRK01000619.1:0-1991 GCA_020718785.1 Desulfatirhabdium butyrativorans
TTTCGGAATTCAACGATTCTCATTTTTCCGATATCCCCATATCATCAGATTCACGGGACAGTAAAGCCGAATTCGAATATTCTTTATAAGCTTTTTCCAAATTCGGGTCAAGGAAAAAAGGAAGGGCATCCGAAGGGGAAGGCAGGTATCTGGCGAGAATAATGAAAAAAAACTTTGCGCCCTTTGTGAAAAAGAGAGGTACGGGGTGCGAGGTCAGGGGGCAGAGGTATCTGCAAGGATTGTGTTTGCAAGGATTACGGGATCGCCAAGCAATCCCTGCTTACATATACTCCTTGCAGAGAGCAGAAAGCAGAATCATGCTGCTATAGGTGCATACACGGAAACCGTGTCAGAGATATCCGCCCGGGCAGACTTTATCCTTGCAAAAACTACGGGTTTGTCTTCTCTGCTGTATTTGTCCAGCAATTCGAGATTGTATGAACGCATCTCAGGGTCGTCATCAGGAAAAACCACCAATTCGAATTTTTCGGGCAACATGCTGAATATATGTGGATTTTCTGACAGCCAACGCATGATTTCCCCTGTCAGACGGATATTCTGTCCCGCCGCGTTGTCGGGAGCTACAGATTTTATCTTCCCTTCATCCATATTTCATATCTCATTTTTCCGATATCCCCATATCATCAGAGTCACGGGACAGAAAGCCACACTCTCATTAAAACCGGAATATTCTTTATATGCTTTTTCCAAATGATACGGTCATGTTCATCAGGTTCAACGCAGGGAACGGCTTTCATAACCTTCTCGAAATCTTCACGCCTTCCTTTCCGGGCTTCCTCTTCCAGATAATTTTCGGTCAGTATGGCAGACATTTTTTCGGCCGCGGCAAGAACAAGAAACTGGTTTGCCGATATCCCTTCGGCTTCGGACAGTTCGGTGATTTTCATATACAGAGATTCAGGCAATTCCACTGTGATCAGACTCATGACTACGGGCTTGTCCTCTTTGCTGTATTGGTCCGTCCCACCGCGGTGTTGTCGGGAGTCACAGCTTTCATCTTCCGTTCATTCTGCTGACTGCTGCCGGTTCTGAAAAGATTCCGCAGGTTCTACGGAAAGTCTGAATCCGAGCGAACTGAGAACAGACCTTAGTGTTTGTATTCTCGGGTTTCCGTCTGCTGAAAGCGTTCTGTAAAGAGTCTGCCGGTTCAGATCTGTCTTCTTTGCAAGCTCGGTTATCCCGCCCTGTGCATCCGCAACGGTTCTTAATGCGGTTAAAAAAGCTTCAAGATTCCCGTCCAAAGAATATTCCTCAAGAGAAGCTCTGAGATATTCGGCAGCTTCCTCCGGATTTTTCATCCTTTCTGTGACAAAGTCTCTGTAATTTCTCATACCGTCCCCCTGCTCATAAATTCTCTCCAATACATTTTCGCATTTTTCACATCTTTTTTCTGCGAAGATTTGTCCCCGCCGCAGAGA
The DNA here is from genome assembly GCA_020718785.1 of Desulfatirhabdium butyrativorans. Classification (GTDB taxonomy): domain Bacteria; phylum Desulfobacterota; class Desulfobacteria; order Desulfobacterales; family DYRK01; genus DYRK01. The sequence goes on from DYRK01000619.1 coordinate 1,440, forward strand.
AGCAGGACCGAGTTGCCGGTTTCACCGTAGTACACTCTGTATCCTGAGCCGAAATAAAATCTGAACTCATACACATCTCCGCCGACAGATCTGTGATCGCCCATGTTTCCCGTTTCCACTCTGTCCATTCTTGCAAGTATTCTTGCTCTGTCTCTGATCGGCAGCGATTCTATCCAGTCTGAAAAAGGTTCTTTGCCGCTCCTGTTCTGATATATTTTGAGACTCTTCCCTATAGTTTTCATAAGCTATTGTCGCTTAAAAACGACAATATGTCAATATTTTTTTTAGCGGATTTGTTAAAGAGGTACGGGGTGCGAGGTAAGGGGTCAGAGGAATCTGCAAGGATTATGTTTAAACAAGGATTACGGGATCGCCAAGCAATCGCTTAAAGAGGTACGGGGTGCGAGGTCAGAGGAATCTGCAAGGATTATGTTTAAGCAAGGATTACGGGATCGCCGAGAAATCCCTGCTTACACATAATCCTTGTAGATTCACCCCTGACCCCTCACCCCCTCGTCCAATCCCTTTCATCTCGCTAGCGAGCAGGGAACT
>DYRK01000619.1:2091-3487 GCA_020718785.1 Desulfatirhabdium butyrativorans
GTCCAATCCCTTTCATCTCGCTAGCGAGCAGGGAACTGGTACGTTTTTTATCGCAAATAAATTCGGATACTTAGAACCCGGTTTTCGGAAACCTCTGTTTTCGGGCTTTGTTTCTGTCTTCAAAACTCCCCTTTTCTCTGACGCAGAAATAAAAAAAACAATAAAACCGGAAAGTTGCAAAAAACCGGAAACCACCCCCTTTTTCAGGGGCTTTTCAAAAATCCGCTTATTTTCTTCATAATCAAATAGTTACAGACCGGACAAATATTCGGCTCAAAAATATTCCCAATTTTTCTAAGAAGATATAAAGGCGGCTCTCTGTTCCGACTTTAGGGCTTCCGGTTGCCCCTTCTTCTGAAATCGCTGTGTATCTCTTTTCAGATATGTTGTCAAGACTTTTTTGAAAAAAAATTCGGGGTGAGGGGTCAGAGGAAAAACCGTCATGCTTTTCCCCGCACCTCTCACCCCGAACCTCTTACCTCTTCTTTTGCTTATGCAAGCCCGAGTTTGAATTTCAGAGACTTGAGCGTGTTTTTCATCAGCATAGTGATGGTCATGGGTCCGACACCGCCGGGAACCGGAGTGATACATCCGGCAATCTCTTTGGCTGCTTCGAAATCCACATCGCCTTTGAGGATTGCAATCGGTTTTCCGGTTTTCTCGCTGATTTTTTCGCCGACCCGGTTGACGCCCACATCAATGACACACGCGCCCGGTTTGATCCATTCGGGTTTGACCAAATCCGGAACCCCCGCAGCCACAATCAGAATGTCGGCGCGTTTGCAATGGAAAGCCAAATCTTTTGTGCCGGTATGAACGATGGTCACAGTGGAATTTGCCCCGCGTCCTTTTTGCAGCATCATGTTGGCAATGGGTTTGCCCACGATGTTGGAACGTCCCACCACCACCACTTCCGCGCCTTTGGTCTCGACGCCTGCACGGACAATCAGTTCCTGAATACCCGCGGGCGTACAGGGCGGAAATTTCACTTCCGCGCCGCCGATCATCAGACGTCCCACGTTGACCGGATGGAATCCGTCAACATCTTTGTCCGGATCAATGGCGTTGAGAACTTTCTTTTCGTCAATGTGCTTGGGAAGGGGCAGTTGAACAAGGATACCATTGATGGAGTCGTCCTTGTTGTATTTGTCAATCAAAGCCAGAAGAGCCTGTTCGGAGATATCAATCGGCTGACTGTCCTGAATTTCTTTGAACCCTACCCGATGTGCGGTCTTGATTTTCAAGGTCACATACGATATCGAAGCAGGATTTTCACCCACCAGAATGGTCACGAGACCCGGGACTACCCCGCGTTTTGCCTTGATTTCAGCGACTTCTTTGGTAATTTCTTCAAGAATGGTCTCCCGGATTTCCGTTCCCAGGATGAGCTTTGCTG
>DYRK01000620.1 GCA_020718785.1 Desulfatirhabdium butyrativorans
AGTTGAACGTGAAAGTCTGTTCCCTGTACTTCTGACCGTCGTAATAAAATTCCACGCGCCACTGACCGGTTCTGTACCTTCTGACTCTGTCGGTCGGAATGCTTGCCCATACGCAGCCGCGTGAAACATCCTTGCCTGACGGTTCGCCGTCGTTATTCCATACCATCACGTTGTCAGGATTGAACCACTGGAATTGATATGGTTTGTCTCCCTTGAAGTTTCGGTAGGAAAGCCAGACGATAACATCCGTATCGCTCATACTGAAAGCGGTCTTGGCTGTGTCCGGCTTTTCACAATTACAATCCGGCTTTTCACAAACATAGCGAGGCGTGAACATAAAATCCGTAATCTCGAATTCTGTGTCCGAATGAACCGAGGTAAAAGTAAAGGAAGTTTCTTTTGCTTTTTGACCGTCATAGTAAAACTCTACGCGCCATGTGCCGGATTTGTGCGCCAAGAAATTTTCCAGAGAAATACTTTCCCACAAACAGCCGTTGCCGACATTGGTTGTCGGCAGCGGACTTTTTGTTTCCCAAGCCAAGACGCCATCGGGGCTGTACCATCGGAACTGATAGGTCTTTCCGGGTTCGAAGCGGTAGTAGCGGATCCACGCAGACACCGGGGCGTCAGCGTCTCCGAAAGAAGTTCCGGCAAGAGGTTCCTGACAATTATCCAGCGGCTGTCCTTTTGTGAGAAGGAATCGAGTGATTTCGAATTCCGTATTCGATGAAGTGAAGTCGAAATGTTTCGTTTCCTTCAGGCTCTCGTCATAGTAAAACTCCACTCGCCATTGACCGCTTGTGTATTGATTCAAGACTGTTACTGAAAGCTCGGACCATGCACAGCCGTTTTTCAATTCTCCCCGTCCTTTGGGCGCTGTGGTCTGAACTAATTTCCCGTCCGGGCTGTACCATTTGAAATCAAAGGTTTTGCCGCTCTCGAAAAAGTAGTAATGCAGCCATGCGGTCACATTCGTATTCTTGTCGTCGAAAGACTCCTTTGACTCCGGAGCCTGACAATTGTCAGCGTCGGAATAGCTGTCCGAAGTCAAACGGAAATCTTTTATCTCAAAGTCCATATTCGGATTGCTTGAGACAAAGGAGAAGTATTTTTCTCCCTGCTTCTGACCATCGTAATAGAATTCGACACGCCAGTTGCCGGAGCCGTATTCTCTGAGCTTTTCCGTCGAAATTCCGTTCCATGAACATCCGGCGGTAAGAGATGTGTCGCGGGTTCCGGTTTCGGTATGCGCCAAAGTGCTTTCAGGGCTGTACCATTTGAATTCGTAAGACTTTTTGGCTTCGAAATAATTATACGCAGCCCATGCGAACACTTTCTCGTCTTCATCGCCGAAGGAAATAACAGATGCCGGTTTTTCGCATCGAATATCGGAGTCGCTGCTTTCCGCGACCGCATCCGTAAACAGAAGTTCGGTCAGCGCGAAAGGATTGGGACGGCTTACCGTGACGTTGAAAAAGTCTCGCTTGTATTGCCTGCCGTCATAGTAAAACTCCACAGTCCACTGACCGGTTCCGTAAGCTCTGAGCGTTTCAATGGAAACCGTTCCCCACGCGCAGCCCGAACCCGCAGCATCTCCTTTGGCAGTGCCGGTATGAGTCTGAGCAGGCTTTCCGTCAGTTCTGCCTCCGGGATTATACCATCTGAATTCATAAGACTTTGCGCCGCCTTCGAAGTTGTTGTAATGAATATATGCGGTAACACCTGAGACATTGTCATCAAAAGATGTCCCGCCGGACGCCGGCTCCTGACAGTCCTCGGTGTTCTGAGGAGCCTGCTTGGAAAAGACGAGTTTTGTGACTTCGAACTCCGGCTTTGGAGCATCGGAATAGAACTCGAAATATGTCTCCCGGTATTTCTGATTATCGTAGTAGAACTCTACGCGCCAAGAACCGGATTCATATTTCCTGAGTTCGGTGCTTTCGATTCCTCCGAATACACATCCGCCGCTCGCGCTGCTGCTTTGCGTTCCTTCATGTTTCTGAACTAAGGCATTGGCGGGGCTGTACCATTTCAACTGATAAGATTTTCCGGCTTCGAAGTTACGGTAATAAGCCCAGGCTGTTACCTTTGCATCAGCATCGTCAAAAGAAGTTTTGGATGCCGGCATTTCGCATTTGTTTCCGGGCGATTCGGCAGTCATTATGAACTGACTGACTCCGAATTCAGTTCCCCATTCGGAAGAAGCAAAGTCGAAATATTCTTTTCCGTACTGCTTCCCGTCATAGTAGAATTCGACTCCCCATCGTCCGGGGCGGTATTTCTGAAGTTCTGCAACAGGCAGATCGATCCATGAGCATGAGTAGTATTCCTCTTTCTCTTCTGGTCCGGAATCTGTTCTCGCCAAGGCACCGTCAGGAGTGTACCATTTGAATTCGTAAGATTTGCCTTTAACGAAATTCAGGTAGGAAACCCATGCAAAGACTCGGCTGTCCGTATCGCTGAAAGATGCCCGGGATGCCGGTGCTACACATTTGTCCTGCGGTGATTCTACCGTAAACAGAAATTTTTTCAGTTCGAATTCCCCGGTCCCGGGAACGGGCAATGTCAGCGTGATCGTCTGAGTTTCCATTTGCTGAAATCCGTTGTTGTCCGTAACTCTGAGCGTGATCGTGTAGGTTCCCACAGGCAGCGTCAGGGTCTGAGTTTTGCCTTCCATCGTTTTTCCGGGTTCTGCGGAGCTTTCCCAAACATAACGGACAATATTGCCGTCCGGATCATAAGAGCCGGAAGCATCCAATTTCACCGTAAACGGAGAAGTTTCGGATTGAGTCAAGACCGCGCTGAATTTTGCCACAGGCGATTGACTTCCGTTGCTGTTCAGCCAATATTCATGCCGAATATAGCGATCTTTCAAAGTTGAAGTTGACTTCCGATTGTAGTTGCCGTCGGCAGGCAGATCCGAAAAAACCTCGATATTGGGAACAGAGACATGAAAAAAATTCACATCCACGCGCCCCCCGGCGTCGAACCAGATTTTGACAAAGAGATCGGGGTTATTTGCGCTTCCCCATGAGACATCGCTCGGACTGGCGTAAAAATGTCCCCACACCACCCGGTGTCCTCCGGCGGTCAGTTCTTCTCCGCCTTTGCGCCAGACTGCATCAACAGGTCCTTTTTCAACCGTAGTGATAGATGAAGCGATTTTGAGAGAATTGGTCGTTACATATCCCGAAGGATTCGCGGAAGGCGAATCTCCTGCTGCGGGTTCGCCGTTTTCATCCTGCCAATCCATATAACTCACTCCGTTCTGGTAGTACTGACGGATATATCTCCGGGACAGAGTAGTGACGCCGTGGTTGTCCGGACTGCCGTTATAAGGATAATCCGAGTAAACATCAATATCCGGGACCGAGACATGAAAGAAATTCACGTCCACACGCCCGCCGGCGTCGAACCAGATTTTGACAAAGAGATCGGGATTCTGCTGACTTCCCCAATTGACATCGCCCGGGCTGGCGTA
>DYRK01000621.1 GCA_020718785.1 Desulfatirhabdium butyrativorans
AGCCGGGGCTTCGGGCGCAGATGCGTTCCCAAGCAGGGGCTTGGGAACGAGTAAAGCGGGTTTGAAACCCGCTTTACTATAGATGGATGGATCAGGCAGAGGGCTTCGTTTCTCGTTCCCAAGCCCCTGCTTGGGAACGCACTTGCCTGGGAAGCTCCCCGGCTTCCCGTGACGGGAGACGGACCGAAGCCGGGGCTTCGGGCGCAGATGCGTTCCCAAGCAGGGGCTTGGGAACGAGGAAAAGCAGGGGCTTGGGAACGAGGAAAAGCAGGGGCTTGGGAACGAGGAACGCCAATTGATCAGAAAAATAAATTCAAGTGCATAAGTCCTGATTTTATGAGAAAACTTCCCGCTCAGATTCATTTTCTTATTTTCCTTACGCTCATTTCAGCCTGCACAAAAGCAGAACCGGAATTTTTCTCCGGTTATACGGAAGGAGAATTTGTTTATATTTCATCTCCGCTCGGAGGCAGGCTTGAGCAATTGGCAGTCCGGAAGGGGCAGACTGTTCACGCCGGAGAACTGCTGTTTTCGCTGGAACAGACATTCGAAGCCGCGGGGGTCCGGGATGCCGGGGAATTATTGAAACAGGCTGAGGATAAACTTGCCGATCTGCAAAAAGGACTCAGACCTTCCGAAATCGAGGCATTGACCGCGAAGCTCAGACAGGCAGAGTCATCTCTTAAACTCGCTGAAGCCGAATACAGCCGCAGGGTAAAACTCTATAAAACCCAGACAGTTGCCGCTGAGGAGCGGGATAGGGCGCGGACAGAATATGAGCGTGAAATGCAGCGCGTAAAAGAAATAAAATCGGAGATCGAGACCGCGGGCCTGGGCGCGAGGTCTGACGCTGTGAACGCGGCTCAGTCCGCGGCGGAATCTGCCAAAGCCAGATTGGAACAGGCTCAATGGAATCTTAAACAGAAAACTCGGACTGCTCCGAGAGACAGTCTTGTTTTTGATACTTTTTATCAGCCGGATGAATGGGTTGCCGCGGGGCGTCCGGTTCTTTGTCTCCTGCCGCCGGAAAATATAAAAGTCCGCTTTTTTATCCCGGAAACACTGAAGAGTCAGTTCAGTGCGGGCCAGCAGGTCACGGTTTCTTTTGACGGCAGAGAAATGCCGGTTCCTGCGACAATATGTTTTATCTCGACTCAGGCCGAATACACTCCGCCGATTATCTATTCTGCTCAGACCCGTGCAAAATTGGTCTTTATGGCAGAGGCTGTGCCGGATGAGCAGTTTCGCACAAGCCTTCACCCCGGACAGCCGGTTGAAGTGAGAAGTGAGAAGTGGGAAGTGAAAATGGACGAGCAGGAACTGGTTATTGACGTTAAGGGAATTACCAAGTCATTCGGCTCAAAAACCGTGGTCAGGAGCTTGGACATGCGGGTTGCCAAAGGAGAAATCTATGGTTTTCTCGGGCCCAACGGCTCAGGAAAAACAACCTTTATCCGGATGCTGTGCGGTCTGCTCAAACCCGACAGAGGCTCGGGAACCTGTCTCGGCTACGACATTCTCAGGGAATCCGAGCGCATTAAACCTCTCACGGGATATATGTCTCAGAAATTCAGTCTCTACGGCGATCTGACAGTCCGGGAAAATCTGGATTTCATTGCCAGGATGTACGGTCTGAAAAACCGCAGGCAGGTTGTTGACGGGTGCATGGCCCGTATGGGACTGGAGTCTTTCCGAAACCAGCTTGCAGGAAATCTTTCCGGGGGCTGGAAACAGCGACTGACCCTTGCTTCCTGTACTTTGCACAGTCCCAGACTGCTCCTGCTGGATGAGCCGACCGCGGGAGTGGATCCGGGCGCACGCCGTGATTTCTGGGATGAAGTGCATAAACTGGCTGCCCAGGGCATCACTGCGCTGATCAGCACGCATTATATGGACGAGGCGGAACGATGTCACCGGCTGGCATATATTGCTTACGGCGATCTGCTGGCTTCGGGAACCGTTGCGGAGATGATTGAAAATTCCGGTCTTGCAACATGGAGCGTGAGCGGAAAAAATCTCCATGACTTATCGGAAAAGCTCAGACATTTGTCCGGAATAGAACAGGCAGTCGCTTTCGGAAATACCCTGCATCTGAGCGGAAAGGATCACGACGCTATGGAAAAAAGCATTCTGCCTTACATGACCGGGGAATTCCGCTGGGCAAAGATACAGACCAGCCTTGAAGAAGTCTTTATTCATCTTATGCAGCAAGTGAGGAATGTATGATGAATACAGGATTTTTCTCTCCGGGCCGTTTATGGGCAGTGGTAGTCAAGGAATTCATACAGATGCGGCGGGATCGTCTCACCTTTGCCATGATGATCGGCATTCCTCTGATTCAGCTTACTCTGTTCGGATTTGCCATCAATTCGGACCCGAGACATCTGCCCACGGTAGTTCTATCCGGTGACAATTCCGTATTTTCCCGATCCGTAGTCACGGCAATGCAGAACAGCACCTATTTCAATGTCCTGCGGAGTATTGCAAGCCGTGCAGAGGCTCGGCAGCTTCTTGCAGAAGGAGAAATTCAATTTGTGCTGAGCATTCCGGAACAGTTCGGACGACGGATTATCCGCGGTGAAAAACCGGTATTGCTGCTTGAAGCCGATGCCACGGACCCTGCCGCTGCTGCCAATGCCATGACCGCATTCCGTGAAATCGTCAGCCGCTCGCTTTATCGGGAGATGAAGGGACCGCTCGCGGATCTGCGTCCCGGAGAAGACGCGGTCACGCTGAGGGTTCATGCTGATTATAATCCCGAAGGAATTACTCAGTACAATGTCGTGCCGGGACTCATGGGCGTGATTCTGACTCTGACGCTGGTCATTATCACTGGACTTGCCATCACACGGGAAAGCGAGCGCGGTACTATGGAAAATCTGCTTTCCACGCCGGTAAAACCCCTTGAAGTCATGATCGGAAAAATTCTTCCATATATTCTGGTGGGTTATATTCAGATTCTCCTGATTCTGACCGCTGCAAAGATATTGTTTCATGTACCCATGAGGGGAAGCGTGCCGCTTGTTTTCGGATTGTCTCTGCTTTTTATTGCAGCCAATCTCACCGTGGGCGTTACTTTCTCGACTGTTGCGAAAAATCAGTTGCAGGCAATGCAGATGTCTGTTTTTTTCTTTCTGCCCTCAATTCTGCTTTCCGGATTTATGTTTCCCTTCAGAGGAATGCCGGTATGGGCGCAGTGTATCGGCCAGATTCTGCCGCTGACCCATTATCTCAGGATTGTCAGAGGCATTCTGCTCAAAGGCAACGGGCTGGTCCAATCATGGCCCCATATCTGGCCTATTCTGCTGTTCTGGGGGATTGTTCTCACGGTGGGAGTCAAACGCTACCGTCGGACGCTGGATTAGAAAAAATCTGTCTGCCTGAAATCCAAGCTTAATCCCCTTTTCAAAAAGGAGGAGCGGAGCAGACACATACAGCATCCTTGCCGCTTTCCTTTATTCTGAACATTGCCTTGTCTG
>DYRK01000072.1 GCA_020718785.1 Desulfatirhabdium butyrativorans
CGGTAGAACAGGCATTTTTGCCTGTTCATGATAAAGGTCAGCTGCCTGTTCATGATAAAGGTCAGCTGCCTGTTCATGATAAAGGTCAGACAGAAATGTCTGACCCACCGGATATTATAAATCATAATGGTCGGTCGCTTATCTGAAAAATTGTCCGGCAGTGTACGATCTGGAAAATCGTTTTCATTTAAACGACTTGCAAAGTCGTTTTACGTTTAAACGATTTGCAAAATCGTTTTACAGTTCATGTTCAGAATTAAGGATGAACGGATGGAAAAAAAACCGACCTACGAAGAATTGCTGAAATGGGTCAAAGTACTCGGAGAAAAGGTCTTAGAGAGCAAAAAAAGGGAGAAAAAACTCCGGCATCACAGTTACATCCTGAGCATTATAACGAGCCAGATGGAAGATATGGTCTATTTCAAAGACAAAAACTTCCGGTATATTTTCAGCAGCAGCCCGCATTGCGAAAAAGTGCTGAAATGTTCCCAGCAGGACTGCATCGGCAAAACAGATAATGAAATTGCCCCGTTTTACAGGCCCGTGGTTTATGTGGAAGGCTTCGGAGAAGTGCTGATGAACAGCGACGTCCGTACCAAAGAAAGAGGCAAATCATCAAATTTTACGGAAAAAATAACCGCAGGCGGAAAAGAAACCTATCTCGAAGTTTATAAAACTCCGATTTTTGACAAAGAGGGAAAATTTGCCGGTATTGTCGGCTGTTCCAGAGATGTCACCGAGCGGATCCGCGTGCGGCAGAAAATGATTGAGCAGCAGTCTCTGCTTCGCTGTCTCCTGGATACTATTCCGGCAACGGTTTACTTCAAGGACAGCAGCCTGCGATATCTCGCCGCGAACAAGGCATTTGTTGATATGACCGGCATAACGGACAGCGATATATCCGGCAAAACAGATTATGATTTTTTCCCCAAAGACCGGGCAGAATATCATCGGGAAAGCGACCGGAAAGTCATGACTTCAGGGCTTCCGATTCTGAACATGGAAGAGCCTGTTGCCTTAAAAAACCGTGATGTGAAATGGGCTATGACTACAAAGGTTCCTTATCTGAACGAAGATGAGAAAGTCGCGGGCATGGTAGGCATCACCATAGATATTACGGAACGGAAAAATATGGAAGAGGCTTTGCGCCGGCGCGACGCTGTTTTGCAGTCCGTTGCTTTTGCTGCAAATGCTTTTCTCAAGACCCCGGACTGGGAATCCTGTGTTCAGAATGTGCTGGAAGTCATGGGAAAAGCCGCAGGAGTCAGCCGGATATTTCTCTTTGAAAACAAGATGATACGTGCAGACAGTTCTTCCAGGCCGGGCCGGGAAATTCTTCCCAAAGACTCTGCGGACGGACAACTTCTGGCAAATCTGCGCTGCAAATGGGAGAATCCGGAAATTGCCTCGCAGATGGACAAGCCCGAACTCAGGGAACTGCATTTCCGACGGGCAGGTTTTGAACGATGGGAAGATATTCTGGGTTCAGGAGAGGCGATTTACGGCCATGTCAAAAGTTTTCCCCAGCGTGAACGGCGGGTTCTGACCTTTCAGGGAATTCTTTCGCTTGCAGCCGTTCCCGTATTCGAGGGGCCCGGATGGTGGGGATTCATCACTTTCAACGAATGTCTCAAAGAAAGGGAATGGTTTCCCGCAGAAATAGATATTCTCAAAGCCGCGGCAGGAACGCTGGGGTCTGCAATCCAGCGGAAACAGGCAGAAGACGTGCTGCGTCAGGCAAAGGAGGGAGCAGAGCGCGCTAATCAGGCAAAAAGCCAGTTTCTGGCAAATATGAGTCATGAAATCCGGACTCCCATGAATGCAATCATTGCCCTGACCGATCTGGCAATTAAAACCGATCTGAGTCCGACCCAGCAGAATTATCTGAACAAAGTCAGTTCATCGTCACGGGCCCTTCTGGGTGTTCTCAACGATATCCTCGATTTTTCCAAAGTCGAAGCAGGAAAGCTGGTGGCTGAAAAAAAACCTTTCCGGCTGCAAAGCATTCTTGAAGACATAGCTGATCTGTTCGGAGATCAGGCTGCGCTCAAAGGGATTGAGATGAACATTGACAAATCGCCTGATATCCCGGATTTTCTTATCGGCGATTCCCTGCGTGTCAAGCAGATTCTCATCAATCTGACCGGCAATGCCGTCAAATTTACCGAAACCGGCGAAATTGAGGTCAGGATAATCTGCCTTGAGAAAACACAGCACACGGTACTTTTGTCTTTTTCGGTCAGAGACACGGGAATCGGCATTTCGCCTGAAAGCAGGGACCGTCTGTTTTCGGCTTTTACTCAGGCTGACGGGACAAGCACACGCAGATACGGCGGAACCGGTCTGGGGCTTGCAATATGCAGAAGTCTTGCAGAACTGATGCAGGGCAGAATCGAATTTGAAAGCGAACCGGGCAAGGGAAGCATTTTCACGCTTACCCTTCCCTTTGAACGGCAGAGCGGAACCAAGGAACCGCAATTCAATTCTGCTTTCCGGGGGCTGAAAACACTGATAGCGGATGCCAATGAAACCGGAGCCAGAGCAGTGTGCAATATGGCTGCGGACTGCGGACTTGATGCAGATTTTGTCTGTTCCGGAGACGAGGTTACGGAGAAACTGGGCAAGGCTGCCGAAACAGGATCGCCGTACCGGATAATCCTGACAGATGCCAAAATATCCGGCGCGGACGGACGCCGTGTTTATGAAAAAATCCGGCAGGATTCCCGGTTTTCCGAAATCCCCGTGATTATGATCACAGCCTTTGTGGACGGCAGGGATGTCAATCGGGGAAAGGCTGCGGGGATCAGGTTCTGTCTGACACGGCCCGTGAAGCAGTCCGCGCTGCTGAATATTCTGAAAGAAATTTTCGCTTCCAAAGACAGACGTTCCCAAGCCGGGGCTTGGGAACGAGGGGAACCTGAAAGACCGGACGGGAGGGAAGCCGCTGAATCTGAAAAACCGGCCGGAATACCTTCCGGAGCCAAAATTCTTCTGGTGGAAGACAATGCCATCAACCGGGAAGTGGCATTGGAAATACTGAAAAATTCCGGCGTGACCGCGGATGAGGCAGATAACGGAGAAGCCGCGGTTCATGCAGTGTGCCGGGGTGAGCCGGGAAAGAGTCCGTATCAGGCGGTGCTGATGGATATCCGTCTGCCGAAAATGGACGGATACGAAGCCGCGAGACGCATACGGGAATGGGAGCGCGGTCAGGGGTCAGAGGTCAGGGGCCAGAGGTCGGAAACAGCCTCTTACCCCGCACCCCGTACCCCGTACCCCGTACCCATCATCGCCATGACTGCACACGCGCTGAAAGGTGACAGGGAAAAATGTCTGGCAGCAGGGATGAACGACTATATCACCAAGCCGGTGATTCCCGAACAGCTTCTGAACATATTGGAAAAATGGATAAAGAAAAGCGACACTGTAGGGGTTTGCCGCCGGCAAACCCCTACGGATATCCGGTCAGACGAGGTGGAGGTTTGCCGGCGGCAGACCCCTGCGGACAGCCGAACAGACGAGGCAGCGATGATGAACGGACAGTCGGACTGCATTGATATGGAGGCGGGTATCCGCCGCTTGCAGGGCAATAAAAAACTTTACAAGGAACTTCTCAGAAAATTTGCCCATAAATATGCCGGCATAGCGGCAGATATAAAAGAAAGCCTTGCCCGCGGAGAAACACAGGAGGCAGCGCTTTTGGCTCACAGCCTCAAAGGAATGGCAGGCAATCTTTCGGCAACAGGACTGTACGAATCTGCCCTGTCTTTGGAAAAAGCCTTAAAAAACAAAGAGTTGTCTGAAATCAGGCAGGCTGTGGAAAATACCGGGGAGCATCTGGGCCGTGTGCTTAAAGCCATACAGGAACTGAAGGAAGACATTCCTGCACCTCCGGCCGTATCTGAAAAGAAAAAAGAGATGGGTCTGTCTGAAATCACTTCCGCGCTGGAAAAGCTTGACAGACTGATCTCGGAATACGATATAGAAGCTGAATATTATTTTGAGACGGTCAGACAATATCTGAGAAAATACGATGTCGGGGAGGAATCCCGGAAACTTGAATCCCAGATCAGCAGCTATGAATTTGACGACGCAAGACAGACGCTGAAACAGATTAAAGAAATCATCGGGGATCCGCTTCACGGAGATCATCATGCCGGATGATACGAAAAAGCAGAAAATACTGATTGTTGACGATGAACAGGAAAACATCAGGATACTGGCGGAAGTTCTCAAGGGAAAATACAGACTCATCGGCGCGAGAAACGGAGAACTCGCGTTGAAATGCGCGGACTCCGAGGAGACTCCGGATCTCATTCTGCTCGATATTATGATGCCCGGCATGGACGGATACGAAGTGATCGGAAAATTGAAAGACAATCCGAAAACACAGGATATTCCTGTCATATTCGTCACCGCGATGGGCAAGGATACTTATGAGGCGCGGGGTCTTGAACTGGGCGCGGTGGATTATATCACCAAGCCTGTCAATCCCGCAGTAGTTCTGGCACGGGTATCTCTTCATCTCGAACTGAGTTATTACCGTGATCATCTCGAACATCTCGTTTACAGACGTACCGAAGAGCTTGCAAATACTGCCAAACGGATACGGAAAGAGGTGACGGACCGGAAGCAGGCTGAGGAGGAATTAAGAAAGCATAAAGATCATCTGGAAGAGATGGTAGAAAAGCGGACTTCTGAATTGAAGGCGGCGAATGAGCAGTTGAAAAAGGAGATCGAGGAACGCAAGCGGGTTGAGACAGAGCTTCAGAAGGCAAAAGATTATCTTGAAAAGCTGTTTAAGAAAGCTGAAACAGCGCGGCTGTCCGCGGAAGCAGCCAATAATAAAATCATTGAGAGTATCCGGTATGCGAAAATGATCCAGACCTCCCTGATGCCGAATCCGGCAAATATGAAGCAATATCTTTCCGACAGTTTTTTTATATGGAAACCCAGAGATATTGTGGGCGGCGATATTATTTTTGCGGATGCGCCCGAATACGGCTATATTATTGCTGTAATTGACTGTACCGGACACGGTGTTCCCGGGGCATTTATGACCATGATCGCGTCTTCGAGCCTGAAAAGAATCGTAAAAGACGAAGGCTGTTTCGATCCCGGCGAAATTCTGAAACGGCTTAATTTCATTGTCAAGACAACGCTTCATCAGGACACGGACTACGCCCTTTCCAATGACGGCATGGATGCGGCGGTCTGCTACATAAAGCCGAAAATATCTTATCTTACGAGTTCTTTCGGACTGACTTTTGCAGGCGCACGGCTGCCGCTTTACTATGTCCTTGACGGCGAAGTGAATGTCATAAAAGGAGACAGACAGAGTATCGGGTACAAGCGCTGCGATCTGAACCACAGTTTCACGAATCAGTCCGTCAAAATCGAAAAAGGAATGGCTTTCTATATGGCAAGCGACGGCTTTGCCGATCAGATGGGCGGAGAAAGAAGACGCAGATTCGGAAGCGGACGATTCAGACAGCTCCTGAAAAAATGTGCGGATATGCCTTTTGACAGGCAGCGCGAGGCTTTTCTCAAAGTCTTCAATGTGTATAAAGGCGACCATGAAATACAAGACGATATCACAGTGGTCGGATTCGGATTTAACGAATGCTGAACATAAGGAGTGCCGAACTTGCAGTTTGGCAAAATCACTTATGCCAAACTGCAAGTTCGGCACTCCGGATACAGAGAATATATATACGATGAAACCGATTGTAGCAATTGTAGGCAGACCCAATGTAGGCAAATCCACTTTTTTCAACCGTCTTACCCGTACAAAAGACGCGCTGACAGATGACTCTCCCGGCGTGACGCGGGATAGGCTTTACGGAAATGTCAACTCGGACGGATTTGAATTCACTCTCATAGATACCGGCGGATTTGCAGAAACAGATGAAGATATGTTTGCGCCCCAGATCCGTGTCCAGATCAATCAGGCAATGGAAGACGCTGATGCCGTAGTATTTCTTTTAGACGGCAAATCCGGGCTTTCTCCGGCTGACAGAGATATGGCTGCTATAATCCGCACGCTTTCCAAACCGGTCTTTTATGCAGTCAATAAAATAGACGACATAGGACAGGAATCCAGACTTTACGATTTTTACGGTCTGGGGATCGAAACCCTGTATCCTGTTTCAGCGGAACACGGCTACGGCGTGAACGATTTCCTCGATGAACTGATAAGCGTGCTTCCGAAATCTGTCAGTGAAGCCTCTGAGGAGATCATCAGTGTGGCAGTGGTCGGCAGACCCAATGCCGGAAAGTCTTCGCTTATCAACCGGATGCTGGGAGAAGAGCGGCTGGTAGTCAGTGAGATTCCGGGTACGACTCGGGGCGCGGTTGACTCTTTCTGCAACAGGAACGGGAAAGCCTATCGTTTTGTGGATACCGCAGGAATCCGGCGGAAAGGCAAAGTATCGGAAAAGCTTGAGAAGTATTCCGTGATAAAAGCCCTGAAAAGTCTTGAACGTTGCGATGTGGCGGTTATTGTTATGGATGCCGATAAAGGAGTAACAGATCAGGATATCACTGTTGCCGGATACGCATACGAGCGGGGATGCGGATGTGTGCTGGTGCTGAACAAATGGGACCTGATGGAAAAAGACCCACGGATCGTAAAGCAATACTACGATAAGGTACGGGATCAGGCAAAGTTTCTGAGTTTTGCACCGACTGTGACGGTTTCTGCGCTTACGGGAATGAGAGTCCCGAAAATACTCGGATTAGTGGACGAGGTATATGAGCAGTATGTCAGACGGATAGGAACAGGTCCGCTGAATAAGATATTGGAGGCAGCCCTTGAGAGAACTCAGCCTTCGATGCACAAAGGAAAGCGGCTCAAATTCTACTATGCGACCCAGGTGTCTGCAAAACCGCCGACATTTGTCTGTTTTGTGAATTATCCCGAGGCAGTTCATTTTTCCTACAAGAGATATCTGATGAATCAGATACGGGAAGGCACGGGATTGGACAAGACGCCGATTCAGCTTATTTTCCGTCAGAGGACCGGTCGGATCGAGTTCGGAAAAAAGAATGCGGAACAACGGGGGGCATCCGGAAGAAAAAAGAAACACTGAAACTGTGTATAAGTGAGCGAACAAATGGTTTTTACATTTATAGATTCTTTAACGAGAGGGAAAAAACATCATGCACAAGGAGCGTTTTGTTCTGGTGACTGACGAACACGGACATTTGCCTTTTATACCGGTGTTGAATCCGTATCAGAAAATAGAGATCATCGTGATGGCAGACGATAAAGAAGAAGTCCCTGTCCTTCGGAAGCCGTCTCCGTTTCTGACCGGAAAAATCCGCTTTATGGATGATGACATCATTGCCTCTCCGCTCAGACCTGATGAATGGGGGACGGATGCTCTTGCTTGATACTCATGTGTGGTTATGGTGGTTAACCCGTAAACATGACAAACTGCCGTTACGATTGATCGAGATGCTGTCCACTGCTTCCGAAATTGTGGCCGTTTCCGCAATTTCCTGTCTGGAAGTCGCATGGCTGGTCAAAAAACGGCGTATAGAACTCGAGTGTTCCCTGGATGAATGGCTAAGTCATGCGCTGGCGAAATCAGGAATTGAATGCCTGCCGTTACTACCTAAGATAGCAGCAGACTCTGTTGCACTTCCGGATATTCATTTTGATCCGTTTGACCGGGTTATTATTGCAACGGCGCAGTACTTTGACGCCGCTCTTATCAGCAAAGATGAACAAATTCGGCATTATCCGAATGTCAGACATTTATGGATGTAACAGATGCTGTCGGTTCGGAGTATATCTATACAGTGAAAAAACTATCGGATATTATATCGGAAGCACCTCTTTTCAACGGACTCCCCGAGGCTCAGATTCAGGAAATCGTCCGCATTGCTGTTGAGAGATGTTTTAAGAAAAACGAGATGATTTTCTCGGAAGGCGATGAGGGAAACGGCTTCTATATTGTGGCTGAGGGCAGGGTGAAAATTTTCAAGGTTTCGACCGAGGGAAAAGAACAGATTTTCCACATCTTCGATGCAGGCGAACCCTTCGGCGAAGTCCCGGTTTTCAGCGGGCAGTCTTTTCCGGCAAATGCCGAAGCAATTGCCGAAAGCAGGCTGCTGTTTTTTCCCAGAACCGCATTTGTCTCTCTGATTACCGGAAATCCCTCTCTTGCGCTGAACATGCTGGCAGTATTGGCTATGCGTCTGCGTCAGTTTACGGTTCA
Organism: Desulfatirhabdium butyrativorans; assembly: GCA_020718785.1. GTDB lineage: Bacteria > Desulfobacterota > Desulfobacteria > Desulfobacterales > DYRK01 > DYRK01. Next base: position 8,226 of record DYRK01000072.1, read on the forward strand.
GATAGAACATCTGTCTCTCAAAGAAGTGCCGGGCAGGGTTGCAGCTTATCTGCTTTATCTCGCGGATGAACAGCAGACAGATCATCTGACGCTCAGAATTTCAAAGGGACAGTTGGCAAGCCTGCTGGGTACGATTCCCGAAACTCTGTCCCGGACCTTTTCCAAAATGGCGGACCGGAATCTGATTGAGGTCAGCGGTCCCGGTATCCGGCTGATCAACCGTGAGGAAATCGAAGAACTCGCAGGCTATGAGAATATGATGCGGGAAACGTGAAGTGTTATTCCGGACTTCTTTCTGACGGAGCATTATGAAAAATGGCAAAGCCGATCAGACCTCCTGAGTTCAAATTCCGGGCATTGATTGACACCCGCGAAAAAGAAGAAAGAAGCATTATCTGTGTGTCGCTGATTGATCCGATAGAAGAAATCCGGAAGGATCGGAAACGATTTGAAGAGCTTGCAAAGACGCTTGTGCTTAGATTCTTCAAAGTCGGCAAAGAAGGCGGAATCATACTGCCTTCCGGTTCGAAAAGATTGGACAAGGGTCTGATCCTTGAAATGGAGAGTTTCGAGGACCTCACCGACGTAAGCGGACCGGTCAGAAAACCGGGATATTCCCTTGTCCTCAAGGTGAGCTATGAATCCGGCAGCGCGCTTAAAACGCTGGAACTTGCAAACAAAGCCCTTGAAGAAGAAAATGAGGCATTGAAGCAGGAAGTCAGGGAACTTCTCGATCTCGCAGCAGGCCTGGAGGCAGCCAAAGAATCGCTGAGGGTTTCCTTTGACGCTATCAAAGACCTGATGATTTCGTTTGACTGCGAAGGAAATATCCTGATTGTCAACGAAGCCTGCACAGAATGGTTCGGACAAAGCCCTGAAGATATTATCACCCGTAAAAAGTACAAGGTCATACTGAATCAGGATGTCCTTAGTATCATTCGGAAAGTGTGTGAGTCAAAAGAGACATTGCGGTTTGAAGAACATATAGGGGAAAAGACAGTGCAGATTACCTATATCCCTATGACCAACAAAAAAAACGGCGAGACCGAAGTGGTCATGATGGCTCAGGATATCACGGGTCAGAAAAACGGGGATATCATTGAAAACCGACGCAACGGAAGCGGGCTGATAATGGGAATGGCTGCAAGAAATGTGCTGAACAGTTCGCTCACGGCTATTCTGGGTTTTTCCCAATTAGCTCTGTCTTCATACGACTGGCCCAAAGCCACCAGAGCGAGATATCTGAAACTGATTGAGAGAACAGCGTTGAGAATGAAAAACGAAATCAATAAAGTTGTTGAAAAAAAAGCCTGATCCGTGATCTCCGTTTCGGAATGTCCGGCTGAGAATAAGCCGGATACCGGAAATAAGCAAAGATTGTTTTGTTCATTGTGGAACAAAACATCAGTCTCAATTTTTGTGCTATTCGTTGAGTTCTGATGTGTTACCTGACAAATAGCACAAAATAAGAGAAAGGCTGTAAAAAGATGAATATTTACGTTGGAAATCTGTCGTACCGTTTAACAGAAGATGACTTGCTGAATGCGTTTTCGAAATACGGCGAAGTCACATCGGCAAACATTGTAACAGACAAATACAGCGGTCAGTCCAAAGGATTCGGTTTTGTGGAGATGCCGACAGAGGATCATGGCGAAGCCGCGATCAAGGAGCTTGACGGGGCATTGCTTGACGGTAGAAACATCAAAGTGAACAAAGCCAGACCCAAAGGTGACAAGCCCGCCGGAGGCGGCGGCGGACGCTCGAGAAGACCGCCGGGCGGCGGCGGCGGCGGCGGACGCTATTAACCCGTTCCGAGTCTGTTTCCCGCTTCTTTTGTCTCATGCCTTTTTTTTAAGTCAAGGTAAGGTCGGGGTGCGGTGAAGTCTTTGTAAGGGGGGATTCGGCTTTCGTTCATGCTGTCCTCCTTTACAAAAATCGGCTGATATTTTCTGCTTCATAATACAGAAATGAATTATAGCATCCGGTGGGTCAGACATTTCTGTCTGACCTCCGTCATGAACAGACAGGGATGTCTGTTCTACCGTGTACAATCAGCCCCGGACAGGAGACAATGACCTGTAAAGTATCCTGCTGATTTCTTCCTCGATATGCTCCGGGGTTCCCAGTTCATCGGGCGGAATATAATAAATGCCGCTGCTGTTTTCCTTTCCCATTCCCCTGAGATAGAAATAAAAAACCCCGCCGAAATGTATGCCCGGATCGAAGCGGTCTCCCATCACCTGTTTCAGCCATCGCAGGACAGCAACGGTGTAAATTTTATATTGAAGATGGTAGTCAGCCTGATCCATGCTGTTTTTCATGGCTTCCTGATGATAGCCCTCTTCAATACGGTTTGATTTCCAGTCCGCAATGTAGTATTTCTTATGATATCTGAAGATCAGGTCCGCGGATCCCCGGATGTATCCGTTCTGAATGTCGCACCCCGGAATAACATGACTGCCGCTATGGGGAAAGGGATAGTAAAACTCTGCTTCGTGAATCCGGTCATCTTTTCCCAGACAGGCAAGCATAAATTCGTCTGCCACAAAGTGAATCGGGGCTGTCAGGGTTTTTCGTATGATTTCATAAATCTTATCCTCCCACTTTTCATCAATCCGGAATATCTCTCTCTGCCTTCCGATCTCTTCCCGTACTTCGTCTTTATTACTTTCAACGGCTTTAAAATCAATCGTTTCCAGTATTGCATGAAACATGGAGCCGATTTCGGTTCCTCCGGGAATTTCTTCTTCGGTATTCTCTGCCGGGAGACCGGAGACAAAAATTTCGTCATCTTCTTTTGCTTCTTCCCGGATGGGATGAAATCCGTATTCCTGATCTTTATATGCACGGGAGAGTTTCTGATGCAGACTTGAAAAAGATTCAAGCCGGATGCGTTTGTGCAGATGATTTTCAGGCTCCGGAAAGAGAGGTTCGGGAAGGATATATGTCTCCGTCCTTTCCTCATCCGATACTATGGCTGAGATATTCTCCCTGTTCTGCTCAGGCTTTGACCAGAGAACCGTTTGGCTCTCACCTTTGGGAAAAGCTTTTTCAAGAGCAGGAGACAGCAGATAACTCACAGGTCCTGCCCAGTTCTCTTTTCCTTCGTGGGGATAAAACGGCAGATAGATTTTGCATTGGGCCCGGGTCAATGCGACATAGAACAGGCGTTTGACTTCTTCTTTTGTTTCCGCGTCACTTTCTTCTTTTCCGTTTCGGCAGGATAAGTCAATCACTTTACTATGAGGCTCATGGTATATAAGATAATCTTTTTTATGAGAGGACTGGGTCAGTCCGCCGGCAACGAATACCACCGGAAACTGCAAGCCTTTGCTTACGTGCATGGTCATAATCTGCACTTTCCGGGCTTCGGTTTCTATCTGATGAATATCGGCTTCCCCGTCATCGGAAATGACCTGTTTTCTATGACTGTCCAACAGCGCGCAGATGCCTCGGAAGTCGAGATTTTTCCGATATGCGGCACCGGTCAGATATTCGAATAACTGGCGATAATCGGTATATGTTCTGTCCCAGCCGTTCTTCTCTGACTCACGGAAAAGCAGCCCTGATTCTTCAATGAGAGATTGAAAAAGAAAACTCCATTTGCGCGATACCGCATATTCGTTCCACTGACGGAGAATCTGCTTCACCGGATGGGACAGCGGCAGCGAGTGGTATGCGTATAATGCGGTCAGGCTGAAGTCAAAGAAAGGGGTCAGAAGGGCTTTTTTGACTTCAGGGAGATTTCCCGGATCAAGTATGGCATGGAACACGCAGCTCAGATAAAATGCCTCATCCGAAAGAAACAGCCCGGGTTTTTTGTAGTATGAGTAAGGGATATTCAGTTTCAGAAGTTCTTTCTCGATAAACGGAACATCTTTTTTGCCTCGTCCCAGAATGCAGATATCCCCGAAATCAAGGGACCGTTCCTGCTCATTTTTCTTTTTCAGCATGACTCTGCATTTTTTTGTTAAATATATGATTTCATTTGCAATAAATTCCGACATTTCCTGTTTGGCAGGATCAGATTTGCCTGATTCGGATAAATCCATGATATTCAGCACCGGACGTCCTGAGTTATCCGCGATCAGAGATTCAGGGCGTTCTTTTCCTTCAGGATATCTTACAGCCTGATATCCGATATGAGAGGGACCCGCCTCTTCAGAAGAAGGGAACCACCCGGGACCGCAGAACAAGTGATTGAAATGTCCGATCAGTTCCTGTTCCGAGCGCCAGTTCTCTGCCAATGAATACAGGTTTGCCTGCTTTCTCTGTGCGAGTTGTTCCATTTCATTTCTCGCCTCAAGATAGGCACAGACATCCGCGCCGCGAAAGGCATAAATCGCCTGTTTGGGATCGCCGATGAGAAATAAAAGGTTTTCCGGCTTGTCTTCAGGAACCGTCAGGAATATCTTGCTGAAAATTTTCCATTGCACCGGGTCTGTATCCTGAAATTCATCAACAAAGGCCACCTTGTATTTTTCCCGTAATTTTTCAAGCAATAACCGGGAATTGTCTCCGTGCAGCGATTCATCCACAAGGGTCAGCATATCGTTAAAACTGATACAGCCCTTATTCTGCTTTGCCGCCCGGACATCTGCCCGGAGCCGGCGGATAGTCTGAATAGCAAGCAGATGTTCCTGCAATGCCAGAATATCTGCCGCTTCATCCAGCTTTTCCTTGATCTTTTGCAGATTCGGGCAGACTTGGGGATTGGGTCCTTTTTTGTTTGCAAGCCATTTGGGAACAAGGCATTCAAAGCCCTTTCTGTCCGAGGATGTGACAGCCTGAATCTGTGCCATTAACTCCGACAGCTTTGAAATATCAAAATTGTCTCCGTTCACCTCGGACAGATAGATTTCAAGGGGTATGACAATTTTTTCCTTCAGCGATTTTTTTGCAGAGCCGTGAATATTCAGCGCATCGAAGCACTTTGAAAATGAGCCATTATCGCCGACCAGCAGTTTCATAGCCATGACTGCAGTTTTCAGTTTTTCTCTGAGTTCCTGAAAACTCTTTCCTTCGGCATCGGGTCTGAGAATATCTCCCGCATTTTCGTTATAGACCTGCCGGGCAATGTCAATGACAGTGTTCAGAAATCTGTTTTTTTTGATATTGAATCGCGACACAGCCAGCACTTCCGGCAGATCATCCTGATACTGCTCAGTCCATTCTTTCCGCATCTGTTCTTTCAGCAGCGATTCATACAGCAGTTCGTCATTGATGAGTTCGGCAGGAAACAGGGGTGAGTTATTTTCAAAGGCAAAATCTCTCAGAATACTCTGACAGAAACTGTGAATAGTGAAAATAGACGCGGTATCAAAGGCATCCAGCGTGTTTTTAAGCTTTTTGCCGATTTCAGGAAATTCACAGGTATTCAGCTCGGATTCGATTTTCTGGCGGATACGGAGTTTCAGCTCGCAGGCAGCTTTCTCCGTGAAAGTCACCAGAAGGATATTCTCAAGCTCTGTGTCATTTTTTTCTTTCAGAAACCTGACGACCAGATTTTCAATAGTATAGGTTTTTCCGGTTCCTGCTGAGGCTTCGATCAGCGCGTGACAGTCAAGAGCGATTTCCTGACAATTATCAACAATTGTATAGTGCATAATTAAGCTTTTGGCGTTTTACTGTAAAACGGCTTTGCAAGCCGTTTTAGGCATGTTTCTGACCGCTTCCACCATCTGTTTTACTTTCTGAATATCTTTTTTAAACCGTACAGGATTTCCTTTATCATCCGCGGCATTGGTTCCGGTGCAGCTGTCAACCCCCGCGGGGCAGACATATTTTATACCGTCCGAAACATTTTCCGGTGTGATTCCTCCTGCAAGAATAACCGGAATCCGGCTGGTTTCAACTAATTTTCTGGCAATATCGCGGTCGCAGATACGGCCGGTGATGCCCACGAAACCGCCGCCCGCAGGCTGATCTTTGTTTATAAGAAAGGTATCTGTCAGAAAATAATCGCTGACTGCCTCAAACAGCCGCGCTGCTTCGAGACTTGGGATCATCTCCCCCATTTGCCCGGTTTCTGCAATGGGAACGGACCGCATGATTTTAATTTCAGGGAATCTTTTTCTGACACTTTCCTGCAAGGCTATCAAATTGTTGCAGTTTTTAAAGATACCGTTCCGATCCCCAAGTCCTTCGCAACAATGAAGGATATGCGGTTTATAATAATCCAATGCCCGGAAAACCGTATCCGGATCACTGAAAAGCGGAATCAGACTGGACCGGGAATCTGTTTCAGATACCAGTTTTACGGTCTCTCTGATTGAAGGCACTTTCCATTCTTCCCGCGAAAGAATAACACTTCCGATATGATCTACGCCGAGTCCGATCATTTTTTCAGCTTCGTAAGGGTTTTGAATTTCATAAATCTGAATAATAAAAGACTGCTTTGCCGGAGCTGCTGTCTCTGAGTTCATCCTTATTCTCCCATGTAAATCGTTGTAAGTTACTGATTCTGCGTTTCCGACTTTTTCAGATTTTCATCCGGTGCATACCCGCCGCAAGTCGGGGGAACGCTCCTTTCTCGAAATACCTTGATTTTTGAAACTTGATATTATATTCAGAAGATAAAGACAAGCAGAAAACAAACCGCATCTGACAAAAATCAGAAAAGGAGCCGAAAAATGATTCATTCTGTCTTTCCGGGAAAAAAAAGACTATGGTCTGCAATTTCTCTGATTCCGGGTCTTATTCTGTGCCTGACAGCCTTGTTTTCCGCAGGCGGAAACAGTCAGGCACAAACCGACCTGTCCGGGAATCTGATGTTCATCCTGGATGCTTCAGGGAGTATGGAACTGAAAATAAAGGAAAAAACAAGGATGGAGATTGTCAGGGATGTTCTGACCGCCCTGGTCGGCAGCCCCTTTCCCGCGGGCCCGAATGTGGGCATGACAGTTTTCGGTCACAGATACAAAGGCGACTGCAATGATGTCGAGGAACTCATTCCCTTAGCTCCGCTTAATAAAGAACTTTTTGTCAGAAAACTTCAATCCGTTTATCCCGCAGGCATGACCGCCATTGCTTTTTCTCTCCGAAAAACATCTGAAATAATGAGGCTTTCCCAAGATCAGACCACTCTTGTTCTGATTGCGGACGGAGAAGATTCCTGCAGCGGAAGTCCATGCGAAATGGTAAAAAATCTCAAGGCAGAAGGTCTGAAATTTGTAATGCACGTTATCGCTTTTGATATGGCTTCGGCTGACAATAAACAGCTTGAATGTATGGCAAAAGCGGGAGGCGGCAGATATTTTTCAGCCCGGAATGCCGAAGAATTAAGCCGGGCATTAAAAAAAGCAATTGAAACTCCGGGGCTTAAAAAAGGG
>DYRK01000622.1 GCA_020718785.1 Desulfatirhabdium butyrativorans
GTAACATACTGTAAATATTATTATTATCCATTATTTTCCTTCCGGCACCGGCAAAACGACTTGCAAAGTCGTTTTACTTTAACTCATGTTACGCACCTGTCATTCCTGCGAAAGCAGGAATCCGCAGGAATCCACTGCTTCCCTGATTAAAAATGGATTCTGTAAAACGATTCTGCAAATCGTTTTATCGGCAAAACGACTTGCGTCTGTTTTAAGCAGGGGCGTTTTACAAAAGCGCAAATTATACCAGCGGACAGTATGTCTGCTGAAATTCACTCTTCCAGAAAGATAATCCGGGGATCCATTGATTTTCCCTGCACATAAAGCATCGCGACAGAAACCGGATAATTATTGCGCGGGGGTCCTGCGCTCCCCGGATTCAAAAAAAGAACCCCGTTTTTTTCTTCAACAGATGGACGATGCGTATGACCGTGTATCACGAGTCCGAATCCTGCCGCGGCAGGGTCCAGATCGAGCGTATATAGATTATGAAGCAGATACAGAGAAAATGAGCCGATTGTTGCCGCTTCTGTTACCGGAAGTGTATCAGCCCATTCCCCGCGATCCATGTTTCCCTGCACAGCAATTACGGGAGCGATCTCTTTCAATGCCTCAAGCACAGCGGGTCTGTCTATGTCACCGGCATGAACGATCCGATCAACGCCTTTGAAAATTTCGGCAATCTCAGGACGCAGGAGTCCGTGGGTATCAGAGATCACCCCTATAACATAATTTTTTTTATCTTTCAGTTTTTCCGGCATTACAGAAAATTCCTTTCGGGTTTGATCTGCCGATATACTGTCCACTGGCATAATCTGCACTTCCGAACGCTGCCGTAAAACGGTTTTGCAAACCGTTTCTCCGCAAAAACGATTTGCAAAATCGTTTTACAGAAAATTCGGAAAGCTCAAAATATGACGGTGGTAAGAATAAAAGCTCCGCACAACGGAATTTCCGGTCTATAAAAAACAGAGGGAAAAGTCAAAATGTATTCACAGGACAAGAATGCGGTATCAGGGGGAATATGCTTTTAAGCTTTAAAAAACAAATAGTTACAGATTCATCTTTTTTATATGTTCATAAAGACCGGAATTGACACAGACTTCGTAATATCTGCGATTGGTCAGTCCTGTGATTTCCAGAGTGTCCGGGTCAACTCTGGGAATCCGTTCTTCCCGTATCAGCAATCGCCTATATATGCCGTTTACTGTGGGGAATTTTCCCGTGTAAAATATTCTCTTTTTTTTGTTTACGGAAAATTCCACTGTTTTCATATCTATTTCCTTAGACAGTTTCACAAATCCGCCGATATCCAGCTCGATCCCGTTCACATTATATCGGAGAAACAGATCATCGCTTGTGGCCGCGACTGCCTCATCGGACACGCCCTGAAACACATAAAGATTGAACGGCTCTTTGTTTCCGGCCATTTTTTTCCGCACGGATTTCGAACAGCCCGAGAGCCGGTCCGCGAGATTGATGCCCGATGAAATCATAATCTGGTGATCCCCGTCGAAAAAAATTGTGGGCGCCTCGTCGCGGTAAGTGATTCCGATACCCAGTTCCAGAGTCGGCAGCTGATATTTTTCATTTTTGACATTATACCGCCGGATAATTGAAACCATCTGAATGGCAAGCCCGCAGGCACGCGCCACACTGTACCAGTCTTCCGGAGAATTTTCGCGCTCGTAGATTGCCAGAATATAGGCATCTCCTTCGATACAGACTTTGACCGCGCCGTATTCGGGCAGAATTTCCGTGATGGGATCAAAAAAATTAAGACTGAAATGGGTTGCCGGATTCAGCTTTTTTTCTTTCATTTTATGGACAATATCTGTCGAACCCCGGACATCTGCTTTGACAATTACATGGCTTGTCACCGGCTTTACCTGAGATTCACGTTCATGGGGCAGCAGAAATTCGTAAAGCGTATTGTTGGCACGTGACAGCCCTATGATTTTTTCTTCTGTTGCCAGATTGATACTGTCCATGGCTTCTTTGATCGTGCTGAAAATCTGAAAATCCCTGTGATAACGTATCAGTCCTTTAAGAAATCGTATCAGATATGCTTTCCGGGCCCGGGTATTTACTTTTTCCATTTTCAGGATGATGTTCCTGAGAGGTCTCATAGAAAAGGATTTGCCGTAATATGTTTTCAGCCTTTTCAGACGGACAGCCACGCTTTTCCGGGCTTTCGGGGAAATCAGATATTGCAGAATCAGCTGGGGAACCAGAGGCGGGCAATATTCCAGATAAACCGGCTGCATTTCATACATCGCGACAACCCGTTCCGACAGATTTTTCTTTTTGAATTTCCTGAACACAAAGTCCAGAAAAGCCTTCTGGATTGCACAGCGATCTTTGAGTTCCAGAATCTCCTGCCAGCCGGCTTTCTGTTTTTTCAGAGACTTATATCGCTGTTCAGTCTCGAAATAATTGAACAGCAGGGCAATATTGTCCGTATCGTTCAGCCATCCGGCGATTTCCGTTTGCAGGAAAGCTTTATATTCCGGAGAGTCAAAATGCAATTCTGACTCTCCTCCGTCAGGCTGAGAAATGCTGTTTTTTTCCGAGGTTTTGTTATGTCTGGCATCCATTTCGGTCAGAACCTCTTTGATAAAGGAAATAAGCGCGGCATAATTATCCGGGTCCTCGACCCTGCGCCCCAGCAGCACGTCATATTCTTCTATCATGAAAAAATCGTCATCCGGGTCTTCCAGATGAAATATCGGATTGGAAAAAACATAATCAGGAAGATAAGCTTCGCGGCTGAAATTTGCTTCACGCATATCTTTCAGGTCTTTGTTCCGAACCTCGGTAACATATTGAAACATTTCCCTGCCCGCTTTACGCAGAATTGTTTTTCTGTTTTCCTGAAGATCAGCCAGCTCTTTTTTCAGCCGCACAGCCTCTTCCTGACGCCGCGAACCCTCCTGTTCGCGTATTCTGTTTTTGAACTGTACGATCAGTTTTTCAAACCGCGCCCGGATTTCGGCGATTATCAAACCGATGATTGCGGTCTGGAGCAGGTAATCTATCTGAATTTCATGCCGCAGCTTTGCTTTGTTGATGCTTTCCTGCATCACCTCGTAACAGAGTTGTTTGAATTCATCCTTTTCTTTTATCCAATTCGAAGTATTCTCAAGATGCAGAATTTCTTCGGACCGCGTATGCGCGGCAACCAGTTGGGTCACAATTTTTCCGACTGATTTTCGGAAATCAGGACTCAGATAAACATCATAGCGGATATTATCCACTCCTCTGACCAATCTTTCCAGGGAAAATGAAACCGCGGATGTTTTAAGCGGGAGTTCCCTCAGACCGGGAAATCTGAAAAATTTTTTAAAAAAACCGAGCATGGTTTTCAATGATCCTGTTCTCTTTTCTCGTTTTTCTCGTTCCCAAGCCCCGGCTTGGGAACGCACCTGCCGGGGAGGCTCCCCGGCTTCCCGTGACGGGAGACGGC
>DYRK01000073.1:0-1187 GCA_020718785.1 Desulfatirhabdium butyrativorans
TAATATCAATCTTTTGAAGATTGTCAAGAAAATGGATACATCAGATTTTTGCAATCAATAATAATACTCAATGAATTCAATATGATAATTATTTTTTTCAAATATCGGAATTTTGACGAAATAAAAAGGGCAGCGACCTTCGGCCCTGCCCTTTTTGATTTCGCTTTCAGTCTTAGGAAATAATATATCCTAAGCCTTCAATGCGATGTATTTTTCTCAAAAATTCTGATTTTTGAGTCTTATTTTTTCAATTTTCTGAACCCGGCAAGTCCGGCAAGACCCGAACCCAGAAGAAACAGAGTCGCAGGTTCCGGAGTTTCAGAACCTGTTGCGCCTCCCGGTACAGAAGAACCGAAGGTGACATTATCAAATCCGATTTTATCTATCACACCGCCGAATACGACCGATTTGGCAATTCCTTCGAATTCCAGCCCGAAAACCGGAAGGAAGGGGCTGTAAACTCCTGTGGGATCAGGCGAACCGTTGAACGGCGTTACGGCAAGAGACATATAAGCCAGCCGGTTTCCGCTTCCGTTGAGATCATCATAGATTTCCACATATCCCGGATCTACAACCGCGCTGTAAAAGAAAGAAAAACCGGTATCAAATCCGTCTTCGACATTCATGATTGCCGCAGTTCCGCCGAGGAAAAACATAGCCGTATCCGGGCTGGGCAGACCGCCGATGTTTCCGGTTCCGCCTGCATCCGCGTCTATCAGAGCCAGCGCATTGTCTGAAAATGACACACCGTAATCTGTCCCCGCGCCGCCGTTATAAAAGTTTCCGATTTTACTCAGGTTGCCAAGACCTTCAAAATCCAGCGTGAACGAGTCTGCCGACACATTCACCGCTATTCCCATGACCAATACTGCAAAACCCAGCGAAAGTAAAAGCTTTTTCATTTTCGATCTCCTCTTCATTAAAAATTTGACGAACATTGATTTCAAAAATCCCACTTCTGTTTTACTATATTACACTGTTCCCCTCCTTTTCTGACCCGAATTATTTGCAGCTTTCCATAGTCCGGATATAAAGTCAAAATAATATAAAACATTTTCTGCTTCTGTCAAGAACTGATCGGCAGATCGGAAAAATTATCGGTTCTGCCTTTGGACGGTTCAGGCTTTTTGCTGAACCATTTCTGTTAAAATTCCGATTATTTTTTCAACATCATTGATATAATAATT
>DYRK01000073.1:1287-15530 GCA_020718785.1 Desulfatirhabdium butyrativorans
CCTTTTTCTCTGTCCACATTAAAGTCTATCCCGGAAAACAGACTGATTTTATCTGAAAATTTTTCTTTTATTTCCATCAGAATATTGATAATTATCAGTTCCGATCTGGCTTTCTCGGTGTTGATTGCCAAAGCCAAAGGGATATTTCTCTTTAAGGTTTCTTTAAGATAAGTGCTTATTTCAACCGCTCTGATATGAGAAAAAACAGAATTTTTTTCAACGAGTTTTATATCCAGCTCCGATTTGACTTTTTTTAAAGTAAAATCACTGTATGCCATTGTTAATATCTCTGCCGGAACATTTTTTTAAATAAACAACACAATTTTATTTAATTTATATTTTCTATATAATCTAACTGATGAGAATGAGCTTGTCAAGAAAAAAATGCAAACTATTATATCAGCGGCAAAAATTTTTCATGACGAATTTATCCTTGAAAAAATTATATTTTATGCTATTCTTCTTTATATGAGAAACAAATTCCTTCCATTTTCAAGACCTTCGATTTCAGAAGACGATATTGCCGCGGTAGGGGACGTTCTCCGCTCAGGATGGATTACCACAGGTACTAAGACCTCGGAATTCGAACAGAAATTCTGTGAATATGCCGGATGCCGCGGCGCGGTGGCATTGATGTCGGCAACCGCGGGAATGCACCTGCTCTTACACGCCCTTGACATAGGTCCCGGAGACGAGGTAATCACACCTTCCATGACCTGGGTTTCCACGGTCAATCTGATTGTGCTTGCAGGCGCGATGCCGGTTTTTGCAGATATAGACAGAGATACGCTGATGGTGTCCGCGGATTCGGTCAGGGAATGTATCACGGACAGAACCCGGCTGATAATTCCCGTGCATTTTGCAGGCGCGGCAGCGGACATGGACCCGCTGTGTGAATTAGCCGCTGAAGAAAATATTTTCCTTGCAGAAGACGCGGCTCATGCGCTGGGTACGGAATATAAAGGTGAAAAAATCGGCAGAAAAGGCACCGCGATTTTTTCTTTTCATCCCATAAAAAATATCACCACCGGCGAAGGCGGCATGTTCTGTTCAGATGATCCGAAACTTCTGGAACGCATCCGAAGGCTGAAATTTCACGGACTCGGAGCGGACTCTTATGACCGCGATACTCAGGGACGCTCTCCTCAGGCAGAGGTGCTGGAGCCGGGCTACAAATACAACATGACCGATATTGCCGCGGTGCTGGGTTTAAAGCAACTGGAGCGGCTTGACAAATTCAACCGCAGGCGGACCGAACTGGCTTTGCACTATCGTAAACAGCTTTCCGGTATAGCGGAAATTCTGCCGCTTTCGGATCCGCCCTATCATATAAAACATTCCCGGCATCTTTTTATTGTGCGGTTGGATATCGAAAAAGCCGGTATGACTCGCGAGACATTCATGAAGGAACTCAAACAGCGGAACATCGGAACCGGCATTCATTTTCTGGCAGCCCATGTTCAGAAATACTATCGGGAAACGCCGGGTATCAAAGCCGGAACGCTCCCTTATACCGAATGGAATTCCGAGCGGATCTGCTCTCTGCCGCTTTTTCCAGAAATGACGGAGCGCGATGCCGATGATGTTGCGGAAGCAATTCGGGATGTGCTGAAGGGTAAACCGTAATGCTCACTTATCTTGATATAAAAGGCTTTAAGAGCATAGAATCGCAGTCCATAGCACTCGGCAAGATAAACGTGCTGATCGGCGCAAACGGCGCGGGGAAATCAAATTTATTTTCTTTTTTCAGGATGTTGGCTTCAATGGCGTCCGGTAATTTACAGAAACATATCCGACGCGCGGGGGGAGCAGACGATCTGCTTTATTACGGATCGAGGGTTACTCGGCAGATAGAAAGCACCCTGATTTTCGATACAGATATCGGCGCGGTTACGCACTGCTTCCGCATTGGATATGCAGGAAATAACACCCTGTTTTTTGAAGATGAAAAGTTTTCCGCAGACAGTGATATTGAAAACCGGCCGTCTGTGTCTTTTTCTGACCGTGAGGAATCCGCTTTAGCCGAACTGCCGCCGATAAGCGGAAGCGCTGAAGCTGTAAAAAAAATTATAGAAAAATGCCGGACATTTCAATTTCATGACACTTCGGAAACTGCACGAGTCAGACAGCACGGATATATCTATGACAATCAATATCTTAAAAGTAACGCTGAAAATTTGGCAGCCTATCTGTATATGCTCAGAGAAACCGCTCATCCGTATTACCGGCGTATCGTCTTGACAATCCGGCAGGTCATGCCGTTTTTTCATGATTTTGTTTTGTCTCCTGAAAAACTGAATGAGAATAAAATTATTCTGAATTGGAATGAGAAAAGTTCTGACATCGTTTTCGGACCCCACCAGTTGCCGGACGGCGGTCTTCGTATTATGGCAATTGTCACACTCTTCCTTCAGCCGGAACACGAGTTGCCGAAAATAATGTTAATTGATGAGCCGGAGCTTGGTCTGCATCCCTATACCGTAGAAACATTGGCATCTCTTATCAGACATGCCGCCATGCAGTCTCAGATAATCATTGCCACGCAGTCAACGGAACTTTTGGATTATTTTGAACCTGATGAGATTATTCTTGCAGAACGGCCGGATAAAAAAACGCTTTTCAGACGTTGCGGCAATGAAGAATTCAAAGACTGGCTGAAAGAATATTCTGTGTCGGAACTCTGGAAAAAAAATGTTTTCGGGATACCGTGACTATGTGGCTGAATATGATTGTAGAAGGGCAAACCGAGCAGGTATTTGCAAGAGATGTCATAGGAAATTATCTCACAGAGTTCGAGATATATGTTGCGGTCCGCCGCGTCAGAACCGGGGTTGAAAAAGGGCGTATCCGGCGGGGCGGAATGACAACTTATGCTAAAGTACATAACGATATTAAATGTTGGATGAAGCAGAACAAGGGGAAAAATTTCCGCTTCACAACTATGTTTGATTTATACGGACTGCCCAAGGACTTTCCCGGATTTTCCGTGATCGGAAAAAGCATAGACCCTTATCAGCGTATAGAAGCATTGGAATATGCTTTCGGAGAGGATATTCGGGATGAAAGATTCGTTCCTTACATTCAGTTGCATGAATTTGAAACTTTGCTTTTTGCCGATCCCCAGAAATTTGAGACCATGTTTATCCGTCATACCGGACAGATTGAAAATCTCAAAAAAACAGCATCGTTATTTTCGTCGCCCGAACTTATCAATGACGGATTCGAAAGCTCTCCGTCAAAAAGGATTATCAAAGAGATTCCGGATTATCGGAATTGGAAATCAACCGCGGGACCCAATATTGCAAAAGCTATCGGACTGAATCATATCCGAAAGAAATGTCCGCATTTCGACAAATGGATCGGAAAACTCGAATCACTTAAAATAAATTAGAAATATATAAGAATCAGGTAATGAAAAACAAACTCTCGCTACTATCGGTAGTCATACCGGTATTCAATGAAGAAGAAAATTTAGATGAACTGATCCGGCGATGTCTTGAAGCGTGCAGAAGCATCGGAATGCCTTTTGAGATTATTCTGGTGGATGACGGCAGCAGTGACGCTTCTGTGCAGAAAATCACAGAGGCATCGCAACAGCACCCGGGCATAATTATCGGCGTTTTTCTCAACAGAAACTACGGGCAGCACGCCGCTGTCATGGCCGGATTTGAAGAGTCAAAGGGCGATATCGTTGTCACTCTTGACGCAGATTTGCAGAATCCGCCCGAAGAAATTCCGAAATTAGTCGGCAAAATCAGCGATGGATACGACGTGGTGGGCAGTGTGCGTATGTCAAGGCAGGACAGTCTGTTCCGGCGGATGGCATCGCTCATGGTCAACAAAGGCGTGCAGTTACATACCGGCGTGAAAATGCACGACTACGGCTGTATGCTCAGAGCCTATCGCCGAAGCATTGTGAAAGCCATGCTTCAATGTCACGAGCGCAGCACCTTTATCCCTATTCTGGCGAATACTTTTGCCCGGAAAACTTCGGAAATCGAGGTCAGCCATGAGAGACGTTCCGAGGGCGATTCAAAGTACAGCTTATGGAAACTGATCAATCTCCATTTCGATCTGCTCACCAGTATGACAACCTTTCCGCTCCGTCTGCTCAGTGTGCTTGGAGTGATTATCTCGGCTACCGGCATGGGATTCGGTCTGTTTCTGTTGGTCATGCGCCTGATTCACGGCTCTGAATGGGCAGTACAGGGCGTTTTTACTCTCTTTGCTATTCTTTTTATTTTCATCGGCGCACAGTTTATCGGCATGGGACTGCTGGGCGAATACATAGGACGGATTTATAACGATGTCCGGGCAAGACCCCGCTATTTTGTCCAGCAGGTTATCGGAAGGTAGGGAAACGCCGCCGGCGTGTCCTTATCCGTTATCCGTAAAATTCAATGGGACATGAAGGGCACGCCGCCGGCGTGCCCCTATCCGTTATCCGTAAAATTCAATGGGACATGAAGGGCACGCCGCCGGCGTGCCCCTACTTATTTTATGAAAACAATTGTTTTGGCTTATCACAACATCGGCTGCATCGGCATCGAGGCATTGTTGCAAAACGGCTTTGACATTGCAGCGGTTTTTACATACAGAGATGATCCGAAAGAAAATGTCTGGTTCGCTTCTGTGGCAGAACTTGCCGCGTCCCTTAATATTCCGGTTTTTGCGCCGGATAACATCAATCATCCGATATGGGTTCAGAGAATCCGGGAAACGGCTCCTGATATTCTTTTCTCCTTTTACTACCGCGATATTATCCGGCAGCCTATTCTCGATATTCCGCCCAAAGGATGTCTCAATCTTCACGGTTCTCTTCTTCCTGCATATCGGGGCAGATGTCCCATCAACTGGGTTCTGATCAACGGCGAAAAGGAAACCGGCGTTACTTTGCATTATATGACACCCCGGCCCGATGACGGAGATATTGTCGCTCAGAAGGAAATCTTTATCTCAGATGACGATACCGCGAAAACGCTGCATGAAAAAGCTTCAAATGCCACGGCTGATCTGCTGGCAGAGATACTTCCGAAAATAAAAAGCAATACTGCCCCGCGTATTCCTCAGAATCATAGTGCCGCGAGCTATTACGGCGGACGCAGACCAGAAGACGGCGAAATTGTCTGGACAAAAACCGCCGCGGAAGTCAGAAATCTGGTCAGAGCCGTGACCCGGCCCTATCCCGGCGCGTTCAGTTATCTCGGAGACCGGAAATGTCTGTTCTGGTCAGTAAAGGAGACATCTCACAAAGAAGCAGATAAAGCTCCGGGAACAATTGTCTCCGTTGATCCGCTCGTGATTGCCTGCGGAAAAGGCGCAGTTAAGGCGGAATTCGGGCAGCCGGATGGCGGCATCTATATGAGCGCGGGACAGCTTGTCCGGGAGATGAGATTGGCTGAGGATTTATGTTTCGGTCCCTGTGCCAGCCGAGGCATCGAGGCTGCACGAAAGAAAAACGTCCTTATTCTCGGAGTTGACGGTTTTATCGGCAATGCCCTGAGCGAGCGATTGCTGGACAGCGGGAAATACGAAGTTCACGGCATGGACCTGCGCTCGAACTGCATCCGGCGGTTTCTCAATACTCCGGGATTTCACTTCCATGAAGGAGACATCGCCATTCATCGGGAATGGATCGAATATCATATCCGAAAATGCGACATAGTGATTCCGCTGGTAGCCATTGCCACGCCTATCGAGTACACGCGGAATCCTTTGCAGGTATTCGAACTCGATTTTGAGGAAAATCTCCGGGTAGTAAGATATTGCGTAAAATACCGGAAGCGGATTGTATTTCCTTCCACATCAGAGGTTTACGGCATGTGCGAGGAGGAAAGTTTTGATGAAGATAATTCCAAATTAGTGCTGGGTCCCATTCGGATGCAGCGATGGATTTACTCCTGTTCCAAACAACTGCTCGACAGAGTGATCTGGGCTTACGGGCAGCAGGAAGGCTTGCAGTTTACGCTGTTCCGTCCTTTCAACTGGATAGGTCCGAGATTGGACAGCCTTGCCTCCGCGCGTATCGGAAGCTCACGGGCTATTACGCAGCTTATTCTAAATCTCGTGGAAGGCACGCCGATTCAGCTTATTGACGGAGGGCAGCAGAAACGCTGTTTTACGGATGTCTCTGACGGCGTCGAATGTCTCTATCGGATTATCGAGAACAAAGACAATCTTTGTGACGGAAAAATCATCAATATCGGCAACCCCGACAATGAAGCCAGTATCTGCGAACTGGCGAAAATTCTGGTCGAAAAGTTTGAGAGTCATCCGCTCAGATCGCAGTTTCCGCCATTTGCAGGATTTAGGGAAGTGGAAAGCCGCTCCTACTACGGCGAGGGATATCAGGATGTCCGGCATCGGAAACCGAGCATTCGCAATGCCCGGCGTATTCTGAACTGGATACCGGCGGTGGGGCTCGATCAGTCCGTGGAGCAAACCCTTGATTTTTTTCTGCGTGAGGCATTAGCTGTTTTGTAGAGCGAAAAAAATGACAAAACTCGGTCTGAGAATTGATATAGATACGTTCCGGGGGACGCGTTACGGTGTCCCGAATCTGTGCAGACTCCTTGCCGAACAGGATGTTACCGCGTCCTTTTTCTTCTCTGTGGGACCGGATAACATGGGACGTCATCTTCGGCGACTCATTCGCCCGGCTTTTTTGCGGAAAATGCTGCGCTCAAAGGCTTCGAGTCTTTACGGATGGGATATTCTGCTGAAAGGAACTTTCTGGCCCGGTCCGATTATCGGAGAAAAACTGAGCCATATTATCCGGGAGACATCAGCGGCAGGTCACGAGATCGGTCTGCACGCGTGGGATCATCACGCATGGCAGTGCTATATAGACACGATGGAAAGAAAAGCGGTTCGTGATACATTGTCTCAGGGAGTCAATCTGATGACTCGGATTCTCGGACACCAGCCGAGCTGCTCGGCTGCGCCAGCGTGGAAATGCAACGATATTGTGCTTGAAGAAAAGACAAATTTTCCCTTTGACTACAACAGCGATTGCAGAGGCAAAAGTATATTTTATCCTGTAGTCAGGGGAGAACATCCTGCCAATTCCGTAAATCCTGTTATACTTTCTCAGCCCCAGATTCCCGTAACTTTGCCCACGTATGACGAAGTGATCGGACATAATGGCATATCGGATCAAAATTACAATGACTGCCTGCTTTCCCTGTTCAAACCGGGACGGCTCAACGTGCTGACCGTTCATGCCGAAGTCGAAGGCATTGCCCGGCTCCGTATGTTCGGGCAGTTTCTGAGAATGACAAAATCAAGAAGAATATCTATAGTTCCCCTCGGAACGCTTCTCGCAGATTGTCCTGAAATCAGTCGGTCTGCTATTGTTCCAAAGGAATTTCCGGGTCGTGAAGGATGGCTTGCATGTCAGAAAGAGGTGCAGGGTGAGAGGTAAGAGGTAAAAGATATGAGAAAATCTTCAATAGTGATTATTGCAGGCTTTATTCTTATTTATATCCTGCCGCTCGGTGTGAGACCCGTTATCATCCCTGACGAAGCCCGGTATGCTGAGATTCCTCGCGAGATGATTGCCTCCGGAGACTGGATTGTTCCCCGGCTGAACGGCGTCCGCTATTTTGAAAAACCGGTCTTGGGATATTGGCTCAACGCCGTATCCATGAGCATATTCGGCGAAAATGCTTTTGCAGTCCGATTTCCTTCGGCTCTTGCCGCAGGACTCTCCGGACTGATGCTTTTCATGCTGGTCCGAAGATTTGCCGCGAGTCATTTCAAAGGGATTCTAAGTGCAGTCATATTTCTGACCTGTTCCGAAGTCTTTGCTGTCGGGACTTTCAGCGTATTGGACAGCTTATTGTCCATGTTTCTCACCGCGGCGATGGTTTCATTTTTCTTTGCGTATTCGGAGACGGATCCGAAAAAGAAAAACAGACTCCTGGCGATATTCGGCGCATGTTGCGGTCTGGCATTTCTAACCAAAGGATTTCTTGCGTTTGCCGTACCGGTCGTGACTGTCATTCCATTTATCATATGGGAAAAAAAATGGAAAGAACTGTTCGGAATCGCATGGATACCGATTATCGCTGCAATATTGATTTCTTTGCCCTGGTCTGTGATGATTCATTTCCGGGAAAGCGATTTCTGGCATTATTTTTTCTGGGTCGAACACATCAACCGCTTCATGTCCGATATGCCTCAGCATCCTCAGCCTTTATGGTATTTTGTTCCGGTAATACTTCTCGGGGCATTGCCCTGGACAGCCCTGATTCCTACGGTTATTCCCACAATAAAAGAGACAGATTATCAGGATTCTTTTTTCCGCTTTGTTTTATGCTGGCTATTTTTTCCTTTCCTGTTTTTTTCGAGTTCCGAAGGAAAGCTCGGAACATACATTCTGCCTTGCTTTTCACCCCTTGCGGTCCGGCTTGGCTTGGGAATCCCGGAGTATTTTGAAAGCGGTGAGAAAAAGAAATTCCTGATTGCTGTGACGGTTCTCTGCATTTTATCGGGAATCATGCTGATTCTGCTGGCTGTAAACCAGATAACCGGCTTTATCGGTATCAAAGTATATGGACCCGATGAGACATGGAAATGGCTGTTAGGCAGCGCAGGCTCCGCAGCCGGAATTGTGCTGATGATACTTTCCGCCCGGCAGAGCGATTTTCGGAAACGGCTCTGGTTCTACGCCGCATCACCTCTGCTATTCATGTTAAGTACGCACTTTATCCTCCCGGATCTGACCCGGCTTTCAAAAGCTCCCGGAGATTTCCTCATGAGTCATTCGGATAAAATCCGAGCCGATACCCTAATTGTCTCTTATGAAAATCCTTTGCAGGCTGTGTGCTGGTTTTATAAACGGAATGATGTCTATGTCCTGATGAAAGGCGATGAACTGAGTTACGGGCTTGCCTACGAAGATTCAAAGCACCGCCTGCTGAATGCGGAGCAGTTCGGACAGCTTGTTGCTGAAAATTCGGGAAAACGCGGGGTAGTGCTGATTTCAAAACTCAGGGAGTATGAGCAATATAAAAATAAGCTTCCGAAACCGCTGTCAGAGCAGAGCAACGGAGAATTTGTGTTTGCCCAGTTCTGATCCGTCATCATCAGTTTAAAGTGAGTTCGACATAAGCATCGGGGTTCCCCCTTTACAAAAGGGGGAATCTGAAACACGCTGATATGACCCGTTATTTTTTTATGTCGAACTCACGTTGTCTTACATGGAAAGCTGTCTGAGGATAATGAATTAAAGATAGCCGATTTCAATATCAGACAGGTTATAAGCTGTCAAGAAAAATTTCCGGTCTGCAATCCGGGGATTGAGCATCTTCTGCCGCCATTTCCGTCACTGCCGAGGCCTGTGCAGACACCGGATTCAGCGACACGGGATGAAAGTCCTCAATCTGTTTTTTCACCTTTTCAAAGGCTTTTTCTGAGATGCGGTCTGCGCCTGCAAACAGGCGCACGCATCCCTGAACGATGAAAAAGCAGAGAAACAGCACGATAGCAATCGTCAGGAATGCGTGAAGAAAGAAATCGGATGTGAGATAATGATCCTGAAAAAATGCCCGCGCCGTGATCCATCCGGTATAGCCCATGATTCCTATGACCGGAAGATTGAATACAAACTGCATGAACAGCCCGCTGAGTTGTCTCGCCGAATCCTCGATTTTACTGTCCAATGACTCTCCCCATATTGCCGAAAGTTCTTCATTCAATGTCTCGCTGTCCGGAAGAATATCCGCGACTTTGCGTACCGAAGGATCAAAGCGTGCCTTTACAAGCATTTCGGCAATATCGGGCCAGCTTCGCATGACGGCAATCCGGTAATCTCTGAACGCTGTACTCACTCGCTCGCCTTTGCCTATCTCTGCCACCGCTGCCTGCGAGTCTTTGAAATGCCAGAATGATGAGACAATTCCGATGATCTGGCGGATTGGGTTTCCGAACCTGAAAACAGCAGCGATTCCAGTTCCGAAAATCAAGATGCGCGCCCATACCGCAATCAGCCATCCCACGGGTCCTATCCATCGCTGCGCCAGTTTCTGATACAGCAGCACATTTACTCCCAGCATCTGCCTCGAGTCATCGGTCCTCAAAGCAGAAAGCGCGTCTTTGGCAGCTTTATGCTCGGTTTCACTGATACGTTTCCGGGCATTTTCCAGTTTTTCTCTGTCTTTTTCCGCTTCGCTCCGAATCTCTTGGATCACATAATCCCTAAGGCTACCGGCATTTTCAAGGCGCCGGTCAATCACGTATCCGGGACGGTCAAAGGTGCTGAAAATCATTTTCTGCAATTCCTCAAACTGATCGAAATCATGCCGGGGTTTTGCCTTGCTGTCCCAGTCCGGATTATGCAGATGACGCCGTGCAGAAATACACAGAACTTTTTCTGCATGCCGTTCCCATGCCTGTCCGATATAGTTCAGAAAGCCCGGAACAATGACTTCTTTCAGTTCCTTTTCATCGAGCCGGTCGCATTTGTTTGCAACGCAGACTAAAGAATCCCCCTTGAATTTCTTTATATACGGCGAGAGAAAATCCGCATAATCTTTTGTCTTGGGATTTTCCGCATTGAAAACGCAGATCAGCACATCGGAAAGCTCGATTGCCTTGTGAACCAGCGGAATATGAGCCTTCTGTTCCGTGCTGTCCGTATCCGGGGTGTCAATCAGCAGAACATGCTCCAATGCGGACGCAGAATGACTCGGGCGGATTTCTATATTTTCTCTGCCCAACTGCTCCAGCAAAGGAATTGCATCAGTTTCATCTCTGCACAGAACTACCGGTTTCCGTGTAGTAGGGCGGTTATGTCCAGACTCGGACAGCCCGTCTGTTCCTGCCAGCGCATTGAGCAGCGTGGATTTGCCGGATCCGCAGGGACCGATAATACTCACCAGCAGCTTGCGTTCCAGACCTTCTTCAAGAGAGGCGATCTGTCTGAGTGCTTCCTGACACTGCTTTTTCAGAGCGGCTCCGGGCATCCACAGATGAACGGTCTCAAGGACAGCAGAATACATCCGGATATCATTTTCAAATGACTCAAGCCTTCCTGCGGCTTTGACAGCGGAGATTCGCGGGGTTGAAATCATGTCACCGCCTTTTCGCATCGAGCAATATGTGTTTCTACTGCGATTATCAGTTCTTCCGAATGAAGAATGGCATCCTGTGCAGCTCGGATAATCCCGCCGGTGATTTCCTGTTCGAAAATCATTCTGACCGTGTTCAATTTCTCATCTAACCATTGTTTGGCAACGGGACCGAGGATATCTTCAATTTGACTCTGATCTGCTTTTTTCAGGCTGCTTGTGGCAGGAATGGCAATCAGGGCGTAGAGATCGTTCAATCCGAACAGGCTCGCGAGCTTGACTTTAATTCCTGCCGCACCTATCGCGTCTCCGGTGGAAATTATGTATGTCACAGCCGCGGTTGCCGGGAGGATATTCAGCAGCGCTGAAAAAGTCTGCCGGACTTTGCCGGTAAATCCCATGGTGCTTCGCAGCCGTTCCACAAGAAATTTCAACTCTTTTTCAAAATTCTCGGACATCTCGGCAATCACGTCTTTATGCGAGAGAATGGTTTGCAGCGCGGTTTCCCAATCGCGGTTTCTCAATTCCTCCTGTGCGTTGAATACCACGGGATGAGCGTCTGCCCAGAGAGTAAAAGAGCCTTTTTTATTTGAAAATTCGATATAGGGCTTGCTTCTGACTCCTTTGACTGCAATGATCCGCTCGAATATCTCCAGCATCTGACCGGCAATCTGATCCTGAACTGTCAGAGACACGGAAATCTCGGAACCTGCTGTTCTGCGATGCATTTCTGTGACTACATTGAGCAGGTCTTCTTCGACTTTGTCTTTGAAATCATCGCTTTTTTCTTTGGATTTGGAAGGCAGAATTTTATCTTTTACTTTTCCGGCAGCTTTTGCCAGCATTTTGACCGGATGACCGAGAATATTTCCGGTCTGGCGCATGGCTCGGATATAAGGCGGATCTGTTTCCAGCCAGAGCGTGATAAAGCGGTTTAGCACCATATCTATGGGAAAATGCGGAACAGCTTCACTCACACAATGACTCTGAACGGTTCTCAGAATATCAAGATACAGGCGCAGTTCATTGTATGAAACCTTTGTCTGAAGTAAAATTTCTTTTGCCTTTTTCAGTACCCCGTTCAGAATCGAGGCGAGCAGCTCGGGACGCAGTGTCAGCGGATCCATCTGTTTCAAAGCGTCCATGAACTGGGGATCCTGATTCCGTGCAGGTCTCAGTTCCATGAACCGCTCGCCCGCAGCCACGGCATTGTCTTCATCGGTGCGGTAAATGCCAAGCACATAATTTTCGGCATTTTCTCCGTAAAGATTCCGCGCCACGGTCATGGCGTGCCTGACTACTTCGGCATTGTCAAATCCCGAATAGACGCGGTAAACAAGAAAACATTTTCTCATGCCCAGACCGGTCAGCATCCGTGAGATAAAATCGGTATTGTCGCGGTTGTTGTAATTCGAATTGGTGAAAATATAGATCAGGACATCCGCTGCTTCCAATGCCTGCCGCACCACTTCCCGATTGGTATAACCGCCCTGAAAGCCGGTATCGAAATCCGGTGTGTCCATCAGAACCATATTCCGGGGAACATTGCTGTTGAGAATATAAAGCGGACACCCGGGTGTGGTCAGTTCGTTTTTGTCTTTCAAAGGCTGGGAAACCGCGCCGAAAGGTTCGAACAAAGTTGTGAGAAACTTGCTTTGCCTGAAAAGTTCTCCGGGCGCGGAAACAAGGATGCGGCGGTTGATTCCCGCGGTTCCCCCCGAGGG
Source organism: Desulfatirhabdium butyrativorans (assembly GCA_020718785.1). GTDB lineage: Bacteria > Desulfobacterota > Desulfobacteria > Desulfobacterales > DYRK01 > DYRK01. The sequence goes on from DYRK01000073.1 coordinate 14,084, forward strand.
AGAAAGCCTGTCCCCGACCAGTGAATTGAACAGAGTGGATTTTCCCGAAGACCCGCCGCCGCAGACCGCGGCTGTCAGGGGAAAGTCCGGTGAAAGACGGGGAAGCAGTTTTTTGTCAATGACTCCGGTCCATGATGTCAGATCCGCCGCTTTATTAAGACAAAGCGTGTCCGACAGCAGCGGGAGGTCGCTTCTCAGTTTTTTCAGCGCGTCATTTAATAATTGTTCAGAAAAATGTTCCATAGTGTCTCAGAGTGTTTGATGAATTACGCAGCAAGTGTTTCCGAACCCCATCCCCGGTCCCCTCCCCGGAACGGAGATTTCCTTCTTCCCTTGCAGAGAGGGGCATGGGGCTACGCTGATTACTTTTTGAACACATCCGAGTACGCATTCAGCGTCTTGTCCACGATTTTCTTGTAAGTTCCGTCATCTTTCATGGATTTCAACGCTGCTGCGGCTTTGGGAACCAGATCAGCATGTGTTTTGTACATATACAGATAGCAGTTTTGGATGTCTATCGGCGGATCAAGAACACGGATATCTTTGAGTCCGCCCTGCCTGATGATCTCATAGCCGCACATCCTCTCAAAAATCACGACGTCGGCCTCATTTTTTGCCAAGGCATTGAACATCTCGAAATGGCTGGTGATTCTCATCACACTCTTACAACTGTTTTCCGTAACATTTTTGTCCGTGATTGCCCAGCCTTTGGGAACCACCACCCGGTAAGGTTTCAGTCCCTCCCATCCCTTTATCGGTTCTGTAACGGTTTTGGTGAATACTGCGAATTCATAATTCATCGTGGGTTCCGGCGACTGAATCAGATCGGGAAATTTTTCGCTCAGCCCGGCAATTTGCAGCGGATCTCCGTCATAAAGCCCTTTAGCGAGTTTTTCCAGAGCCCCCGCAGTGGCAACCGGTACGATTTCCGCGTTGATTCCTATGCGCCTGAACATCTCCTTTGTGATTTCATCCACCATGCCGGTGCCTTCGGGAGTGGTCAGCGGGGCTTTGGATATGCTGGCGATATAAAGGACCTGGGCTTGCTGGGCAGAAGCTGCTCCGCACAGACACAGCATAGCCGTGATCACAAAACAGGTTGTCAACACATTGTTCTTTATCATTATTTCCTCCTTGCAGATGTTAAAATTTCTCAAACTCATCCTCATTGATCCTGTGTTCCGACATATCTCTTATTTCCGATACATAACGCGCTTCACCTCCTTCGGTTTCATCAGCCGGCTTCCGATTTTTTTTCATTTTCACGCTTCCGGCAGTGTTCATTTTTTCTGATCCTCCGGTGAAATTGTCAATTGATCGCTTATTTTGCCAAAAGTGTCAAGATTCCTTAATTATTTTTGAAAGGGGTCTAATATCATCATCTGTTTTATTTTCCTCGTTCCTCGTTCCCAAGCCCCGGCTTGGGAACGCATCTGCGCCCGAAGCC
>DYRK01000623.1 GCA_020718785.1 Desulfatirhabdium butyrativorans
ATTGCATCAGACGGTAAACCGTTACCGATGTCGAATCTCCCAGATTCGGTCTGCCTTCCTGAATATTTCCCAAATCTCCCCAGCAAAATGTCAGTTCATTTCTCTCTTCTTTAAACATTCCTTTTTCCTCCCGATGTCTCAAAGGTTATTGACTTGTGATCTGTGCAGATAATTTATGCTTCTCTCAGCGGTCATTTAAGAAAAATTCCTCATGCGGCTTTGATTTCGGTATGGCGGTGAAAGGTGATCGGTTTTAAGATGAGGATATGAAAAAATTCTATATCTCCATATCCGAAACCTGCGAGATTTCGGAAACCCCGCAGGTCTGTTCAAGCCTTAAAGCAGCCGGGCAAAAAAGTCATTTCCCTTGTCGTCCACAATGATAAATGCGGGGAAATCCTTTACCGTGATCATAAAAATGGCTTCCATGCCAAGCTCCGGATATTCAAGTGTTTCAATCTTGGTGATACATTCTTTGCCCAGACGGGCAGCAGGTCCGCCGATGGAGCCGAGATAGAATCCGCCATATTTTTTGCAGGCATCTGTAACTACTTTCGAGCGGTTTCCTTTTGCCAGCATGACCATTGACCCCCCGCGTTCCTGAAATAACGGCACGTAGGAATCCATGCGCCCGGCAGTCGTAGGACCGAAAGAACCCGAGGGATATCCTTTGGGAGTTTTCGCAGGACCCGCATAATAAATGATATGATCCTTGAAATATCGGGGAAGGTCCTGACCCTGATCGAGACGTTCCTTGAGCTTAGCATGTGCAATATCCCGCCCCACAACGATCTTGCCTGTGAGCAGCAGCCGTGTGGCAATCGGATATTGACTCAGCGTGCTTCGTATCTCGCTCATTGGCCGATTCAGGTCAATATGGATCGCACTTTCATCGCCGCCTTTTACGGTCGGCAGATATTTGGCCGGATCGCTTTCTAATTTCTCAAGAAAAATGCCCTCTTTCGTGATCTTTGCCTTGATGTTCCGATCCGCGCTGCAACTGACGCCTATGCCTACGGGACAGGATGCTCCGTGTCTCGGAAGGCGGACAACGCGCGTATCGAGACAGAAATATTTTCCGCCGAACTGGGCCCCGAGTCCGATTTCTCGTGATATTTTCAGCAGTTCCTCTTCCATTTGCTTATCTCGGAACGCATGACCCCGCTCATTTCCTTTTTCGGGAAGAGCGTCTAAATATTTGGCGGAAGCCAATTTCACCGTCTTGAGGTTCATCTCGGCAGATGTCCCGCCCACCACAAACGCGAGATGATAGGGCGGACAGGCAGCGGTCCCAAGACTCTTCATTTTCTCTTTGGCAAAAGACTTCAATTTTTCCGGAGTGATAAGAGCTTTGGTTTCCTGATACAGATAAGATTTGTTCGCTGATCCGCCGCCTTTTGCTATAAAAAGGAATTTATAAGCATTTCCTTCTGTGGCATAAAGTTCGATCTGTGCGGGAAGATTGCAGCCGGTATTCTTTTCCTCATACATGGTCAGAGGAGCGTTCTGTGAATAACGCAGATAATTTTTGGTATAGGCATCGAACACCCCTCTGGAAATAGCCTCTTCATCACAGAAACCGGTCCAGACCTGCTGTCCTTTTTTCCCCATAACAATTGCCGTACCCGTATCCTGACACATAGGGAAAATGCCCTCTGCCGAAATCACCGCGTTTTTCAGCATTTCCAAAGCCACATACCGGTCGTTGTCAGAGCTTTCCGGATCATCGGAAATGGCTGCAAGCAGTTTCAGATGGGAGGGTCTGAGCATAAAGGCAATATCCCCGAATGCCTGCTCTGTCAGCAGAGTCAGCCCCTGAGCTTCGATCTTCAGGATATCCTTGCCTTCAAACACCTTCACAGAAACATGGTCTTTTGTCAGAAGACGGTATTCCGTACTGTCTTCACCCAGGGGAAACATCTCCTGATAGGCAAAATCTGCCATTTTGACTTCTCCTTGCATTTGAAAGATCGGGTTTCCGAAGTTTTCTTCGAAACTTCGGAAACCTGTTTTACGCCCTGTTTTACGCCCTGTTTTACGCGATGACGTAGATTCCCCTGCCGGAGCGTTTGATTTTTCCCTGTTTCGAAGCCCGATGAACAATGTTCCGGATCTTCTTGTCATTGAAACCGGTTTTCTCTTTCAGTTTGGCAATATCCACCCCTTTTTTGCTCTGCCTGATAATCTTGAGGACAGCTTCTGTCGCAGTCCGATCATCAGACTCATCCTCAGACTCAGGTACATCGCTTTTCTTTTCCGCGGGCTTTTTTTCAGCCTTGACTTTTTTCGTCACAGCCTTTTTTTCTTCGGCTTTTTCTTCGGCTTTACTCTCGGCAGGGGGAGCATTTTCTTCAGATATGCTCGTTTTCCCCATAAGCTTTTCGGTTTCCTGAGACAATTTTCCGATAAGTTTCTCGGTTTCTTCAGACAGCGACTCTAAAGTAATCTTCATCGCCGAGAGCATGGAAATGGTGTCTTTTGTTTCATCGCTTCCGTTATCAGTCTGCATTTGGCTATCCTCCTTCTCCTCTGCTGCCTCATAAGTTGTAAAACGGGCTGAACACTCTGTACACTGTCTTCGCCGCCGGATTCTGTGTTCATCCTTTGACAGCTTCGAATCAATTACCTGAGTGTCTGTATTTCCGCATTTGGGACATTCCATCTTCGTATTTCCTTTCTGCCGGGTTCGGAATTCGGGGAGATCTGCTTTCTCAAACTCCCTGATTACGGCCTTTGGATCGTAACTTTTTTCATCACTGCCGTTTTTAAAGGCTTATCCGAGGCATCTGTTTTCGTCGAACCGATTTTTTTGACAATCTCAAGCCCTTTGACCACTTTGCCGAAAACCGTATGACGGCCGTTGAGATGAGGCGTTGCCGCAAGAGTGATAAAAAACTGGCTTCCGTTGGTTCCGGGACCGGCATTTGCCATTGAGAGAATGCCTGCCGAGGAATGCCTGAGCCCCGGGTGAAATTCGTCTTTGAACCGATACCCGGGACCTCCGGTTCCGCTCCCGACAGGACAGCCGCCCTGAATCATAAAGCCTTCTATTACCCGATGAAAGGTCAGACCGTCGTAAAAATTTCCTCCCTTTTCCGTTTCCTGCCGTCCTTCTGCAAGATTGACAAAATTCCACACAGTTTCAGGACATTCTTTTGCATACAGTTCAGCCTCGAACCGCCCGATACTTGTTTCGAAAACAGCCGTAAGTCTTTCAGCCTCTTCTTTGTAATCAGTTTTCACACCTAACATTATTCCTCCTGTATTCATCCTCTGAATATGAACGTAACCGTGAAATATCTCCCGAAAGCACATCCCGGAATCAACTTGAGAAACTAAGTTTCTTCAAGAAACTTAGTTTCTCAAAATTCTTTTCAATATAAAATAGAGATAAAAATGTGTCAACAATTAATCGTGAGCAGATTGAAAACTTATAAAAAATCCCTAATCACTAAACT
>DYRK01000074.1 GCA_020718785.1 Desulfatirhabdium butyrativorans
TCTGCGCCCGAAGCCCCGGCTTCGGTCCGTCTCCCCTCACGGGAAGCCGGGGAACCTCCCCGGCAGGTGCGTTCCCAAGCAGGGGCTTGGGAACGAGAAAAAAAACCCTCGCGCTCTTTTCCTCGTTCCCAAGCCCCTGCTTGGGAACGCATCTGCGCCCGAAGCCCCGGCTTCGGGCCGTCTCCCCTCACGGGAAGCCGGGGAACCTCCCCGGCAGGTGCGTTCCCAAGCAGGGGCTTGGGAACGAGAAAAAACCGTCCTACTCTGACGCGCTGTAAAACGATTTTGAAAATCGTTTCTTGCACGCAATCCTTTTCAGACGGATCGGTGCGAATTTGCGCCGCGGATATTATGATCTTATTCTCATAAAAACCATATAACACATATTATTAAAAAGCAAATTTTTGTCAATAAAAACAGGATCATACAAAATTGTTCATAAGTATCGTCCAATTTTTTCTTTTAATAAAATCGGTAAATTAAAATTGTTTTTTCGTCAAATTCGGGGCAAAGTTATGAACAATTTCATTTTGATGAGAATGCTCTCAAAAAAATCTCAGCGGCTCTATAATAAAATGATTATCATTTTTTCTCGCATAACATAATATTTTATTGTAATAACAGCATGTTATACAGATAGAAATATTTTCAATAAAATCATGTACATACAAAATTGTTCATAACTTTTTCGGTGAATTTTTTAACAATAAAATAAAGCTGTTGGACTCAATTTAAGCCCGATTTCAGGGCTGAGTTATGAACAATGAATTTTGCCTGATCCGGAACCGCTTTTCGAAATTGTTGATAACTTTGTAGTATTTCTTCTTATTTTATCAATCAAAATCAAATAGATACAGAAACGGATGTCTGAAAACCGACAGAAATATCCCCTTTGAGATTATATGTTTAAGTGACTTATGAACAAGTTATGAACAATCGTTGTTCATAAGTCCGGAGTTATGAACAATGCCCAAACCGCGTTGTTCACAACTCCGGACTTATGAACAATTCATTGTTCATAAGTCATTCAAGTGCCTGATTCAACTGTTGATTTTTTCAATAATTTATAATTTGCATATATATTAACATACTGATTTTAATATGAAATCAAAATGAGTCAATTTCAAAGTTATGAACAATTTGGAAAAATTTTTATCATTTGAAATCAAGCTGTTATCCAAAAAATTTTCAAACCACGTAAGTCATCTGAAACGGTTTTTTTATTTTAAAATAAGATTGTTAAGCCCGATTTTACATTCGAAGTTATGAACAATGCATATTCTTCTTCCTTTATATTTAAATAAAGAAAAGAAGAAGAGAGCTGACAGCAAAAAATAATTTCGTCTGAAACTGATTCTAACATCGCACTCGAAGATCAGGGTCACAATAATTCGGTCCGCAGGAAAAAATCCTTGTAATCATCTTGAACACATTGTATATAAAACGCTCATATCTGAACAAGGGAGCATCTTATGGGATTATTGTCATCTTCGGTGTCTGTCACGCGTTACAAAGTCGAGGGAAAACCGGCAGAACCGGTTCTTGAAACCATTGCAGACGGTCTGAAAAAGAATGTCATTACGGAGATAGACAATGACATCGCGGAAAAATCATCGGGCTGGACCTCGTTTGAAAACCCGTTCAAACCCGATTTCGAAGGTTCTTCTTTTGTTGTCGGAACCTATCTGATTTTTTCCATGAGGATTGATAAAAAAGCAATCCCGTCGAAAATCATAAAAAAACTCTGTGATGAAGAAATTGCAAACAAGCTGGCGCAAACCGGGCGGGAACGTCTGTCGCGGAATGAAAAGCAGGCAATAAGAGAGAATGTCGTAAACAGTCTGAGCCTGCGTATTCCCGCGACGCCGTGTATCTATGATCTGGTATGGAGCATGGAAGAAGAGTGGCTGTGGTTTTTTTCAAACCAGAAAGCTGCCAATGAAGAATTGGAGACCATGTTTTCAAAATCCTTCGGTCTTTCCCTTGTCCGGCTTTTTCCTTATACCGCGGCGGATCTGACAGCCGGATTTTCCGATGCGGAACATACACTTTTATCCGAACTCTCCCCCGCGAGGTTCACGGAGTAAACACCGATGCCCGATTCTTCTGTATCTTACGAACAGTACAAATTTTTAGGATTCGAATTCCTGACCTGGCTGTGGTTTCTGATCGAAAAAGATCGGGACCGCCTGAAAGAAACGGACAAGGAACTGATATCCCTTGAAATCGGAAACCGTATCGTGCTTGAAAATTTCAGAAACGATCAGGCTGAGACCGTCACCATAAAAGGCGATGACGCAGGGCTTGAGGAGGGCATTCTGGCACTGCGGAAAGGCTCTGTCGTAACCGAGATCAGTCTGGTGTATTCTTCATCGGGCAGCCGTGAGTGGCGGTTCACCCTCAAAGGCGAAAGCTTCAATATAGCGAACCTGAAATCTCCTGCCGCGGGAAAGGCGGAGTCAGATGACGATACGGAGGGCGTCATACTGGAAAAAATATATCTGTATGAAAAAATTGTCAGATGGACGGATGAGGTTTTCAGCCGTTTCATAAAACTGAGAATTTCAAAAGACTGGAATCAGACGGAACTGAAGCTTATGAGAGAGTGGATACATTCCTAAGCAGGTTGGGTTGAGGAACGAAACCCAACAGTTAAGCAGTTTGGGTTGAGGGACGAGGACGAAACCCAACAGCGACGGTCATCGTTTACAGAACATGTTGTTGGGTTTAGTTCCTCAACCCAACCTACATGGCTAAGGGATAATTATGAAAGTTGGGTTTCGTTCCTCAACCCAACCTACATGGCTGCTCTGAGGGATAATTATGAAATTTACGATCAGCAAAAGCGATATTCGCAATGTCCTGTCAAAAGTGCAGGGACTGACCGGAAGGAAAACCAATCTTGCAATCACCGAAACTGTTCTGCTGAAAGCCGGTTCAGCCGGCGTCACGCTCATTGCCACAGACCTTGAAACCGGATTCGAAGGTCTTTACCCGGCAACGGTTGAGACAGAGGGAACTGTTGCGGTACATGCAAAAAGACTTTATGAAATCGTAAGGGATTTTCCGAGCGACGAAATTCTTATAACGGAGGTCGAAAACAGGTGGATCGAAATCGGCAACCGTAAGATCGAATATCATATTGTGGGCATGAATCCGGAGGATTTTCCGGATATTCCGCATATAGAAGACATGACTTTTTTTGACATGGATTCGTCAGCCCTGAAACGGATGATCGAAAAATCCGTCATAATCACCGCCGCGTCAGATGACCGCCGCGCGCATATAAACGGCGTCTTTTTCGAGAGAATTCTCAAAGACGAAAAAAAAATTGTCCGGATGGTTTCCACAGACGGCAGCCGTCTTTCAACCGCGGATTTTCTGTACGAGAAAGATCCCGAACTTCCGGAAAGCCCCGGCGTCATTATTCCCAAAAAAGGGCTGAACGAAGTCGCCAAATTTCTGGGGCATAACGGAACTGTTCAGATCGGAGCCAAAGACAATCATTTCATCATCAGAAAAGATGCCGAGACCATCATCATCAGGCTGCTGGAAGGGGATTTTCCGAGATATAACGATATTATCGTCAAGGGTGAGGGACATGTCGTGAAGACCGACAGGCAGCAGTTCCTGATGATGCTGAAACGGATGTCCATTCTGTCTTCGGAAAATTACAAGGGCGTGGTGTTCAATTTCGGGAAGGGCAGGCTTTTGGTTACCGCGACCAATCCGGATATCGGCGAATCCAAAGAGGAAATGCCGGTCGAATTCGAAGGAGAGAGCATCGAGGCTGCATTCAATCCCAAATATTTCATCGAATCCCTGAATGCGGTCGAGGATGAGACAGTTCTTCTGAATATTGTTGACGAAAGACGGCCCTGTCTGATCGAAGGGGAGAATGACAGGACATATCTGAGTGTGATTATGCCCATGAGAATATGAAATAAGTGAGAAGTGAAAAGTGAGAAATCAATATTCACTTCTCACTTCTCAATTTTCACTTCCCCGCAACGTCAGGCTTGCCGAAAATCAAACAGGTTACAACCCCATGTCATATAGCGATTTCACATTAAAAAGAATCAATGAGGAACTCAATCTGGATGTGGTTGAAGACAGGGATTTGTTTTCAAATATAAGGGAGATACAAATCAGTGAATATCTTTCAGCCGCATTGAATTACAATGTGCCTATTGCTATGGCTGTAGGAACTGAGAAAGTCCGTTCGGAACTGATAATTGCAAATGTTCTGCTGGAAGTCAGAAGGATATCGGATAACAAAATCAGCTTTTTTTCCGGCGTCAATCTGGATGTTGACAGAGAAAAAGGACTGACCGGTTTCTGTGATTTCATTATCAGCAGATCAAAGGAACAATTTTATATAAAAGCGCCTGTCGTTACTGTCGTCGAAGCAAAAAATGAGTATATTGCCGGAGGGTTGGGACAATGTATAGCAGAAATGTACGCATCAGACATATTCAATGAGAGGGAAGGTTCGCGTCTGCCGGCGATATATGGGGCTGTAACAACCGGAAATACATGGAAATTTCTGAAATATGCGGATAAAACCGCCTACATTGATCTGAAGGAATATTATATTGTGAATGTGAATAAAATTGTCGGGGTTCTGATTGAAATGGTAAATCAAAGTGCCTGACCGCCGCTGAATTCGCCACTGACCTTGATGTTAGGCTTTGGAAAAAAAAATAGCCGATGATTAGAAATCAGATATGGAACTCTTTGAACTGGTTATAGAAATGAAACTTCTTGAACGCCGTATGACAATGTATGAAGAGAAATACGGTGTTCTGAGCGAGGATTTTTATCCGGCTCTGATGTCCGGCAAACTGGAAAGTTATGACGGATACGATGAGACAAGAGCAGATTTCAGCCGATGGAAAGGTATTTACGAAACATGGCTCAGGCGTAAAGAAGCTTACTGCGAAAAGAAAACACGGACTGAAGTATCCGAACTGCTGCGTTTTCATCCCGCTTATTAGAAAATGGGTATCAATCCTCTCAAATCGCTCAGGGAATACAGCAGATTTGCTGCTGAAATTGCCGACAGACCGTCTGTCAGAAGTTCTCAATCTGAAATCCGTTATCATTCAGAACGATAACGAAAAGCTATCTGACTTCCTGCTGAAAGATGTTTCCACATAATACTCCGGATCATGGTGTCAGGCGGATATTTCCGTATAACATTCCAAAATGGGATGTTAGGCAGATGTTTCCGTATAATGCTCTAAATTTAGGTGTTATATGGAAACTTCAATCTAATCACTTGTTAGAAGCAAGGAGAGACATGGAACAAGATCAAATAAAACAGCATTTCGCAAAACAGGCAGATGAATATGAACAGTTAATGGTACGCTTAGTTCCGCAATACCTTGAACAACATAGAATCATCCAGAGCCTTCTACCCATCCAGGACAGGGATTACAGCGTACTTGACTTAGGATGTGGGAATGGTGTTTTGTCAGAATTGGTTTTTCGCAAACTACCTCATTCACATATCGTTGGCTTCGATTTAACTGAAAATATGCTAAAAGCATTCGAGAAGAAACTATCGAAGTATTCCGAAAGATATGAATTGAAGCAAGGTAACTATCTCTCTGACCCAATTGGTAATCAATACGACATCATTCTTGCTGGTCTCACATTACACCATCTCACTTGGAGTCAACGAGAGCAATTTTATATGACGTTATTTACTTCATTACGTGAAGGCGGACTGTTAATAGCTCGAGACATAATCATAGACGAAGATGAAAGTGTCAGACGTGATCAATATGCCCTGTGGAAGGAATTCATGAAGTCTCAGGGAGAAGATCCAGAGAATTGGTACTCAAAGCATATGGAAAAGGATCATCCAATGACTCTGAGTAATCATTTCGAGTGGTTAAGAAATGCTGGTTTTACTAAGGTTGCATGTCATTGGCGATTGTATAACTTTGCAATTACAACGGCACAAAAGACAGGGAGCTTCTAACCAGTCGTTCCACCGGACAGCCCTATCGGGCTGCCGGTTAATTCGTTGTTATAATGCTTATGCAATATTGAGGAAACAGAATTGAACAATAAACAACAGATTCATGCTGTAACAGGTGCATTCGGATACTCAGGGAAGTATATTGCCCTTAAACTTCTGGATATGGGATATACCGTTTACACACTCACAAATTCTGTTAAACGGGAAAATCCTTTCGGAGAAAGAATAAAAGTATATCCTTTCGATTTCGGTAATCCTGAAAAACTTCAAGAAACCCTGAAAGGTGTTACAGTTCTTTATAATACTTACTGGGTAAGATTCAATCATAAATTATTTACACATTCCGATGCTGTCAGAAATTCACTTGTATTATTCGAGGCTGCACAAAAAGCGGGTGTTGAGAGAATTGTTCATGTAAGTATTACAAATCCATCATCCGAAACGGGACTTGAATATTTTCAGGGTAAAGCTGTTCTTGAGAAAGCCCTTATCAAATCCGGTATTTCGTATTCCATATTGAGACCGGCAGTCCTGTTCGGAAAAGAGGACATACTCATCAACAATATTGCATGGGCGCTTCGCAGATTTCCTGTTTTCGGTGTTTTCGGAGACGGGAATTACGGTATCCAGCCGATTTATATTGATGATTTTGCAAATCTTGCGGTTATTCAGGGAGCGGTCCGTGAAAACAGCATCATAAATGCGGTCGGACCCGAATCATTCACTTATAAAGAATTGGTCAGCACGGTCGGGAGGATTATAGGAAAAAAAAGACCGATTATATCGCTGCATCCTCTGACAGGTTATATATTTGCAAAAATAATCGGCTGGCTGGTCAGGGACACTTTTTTAACATGGGAAGAAATAAAAGGTCTTATGGCAGGGACGCTTGCTGTTGATACACCGCCTGTCGGAACAACAAGGCTGACAGATTGGATAAGAAGTCATTCCGAAACATTGGGTAAAAATTATACAAGTGAGTTAGCCCGAAGAAAAAATAGGGAAGCCGGATATAGATCGAATTAATCTCAAAAACGCCTTATAATCCGTCATTCAAGCGGACGGCTATCGCCGCCGCTTAATTCTGCGTTAGGTTTGAGGTATTTAATAATGAAAGATGATTTGAGCAAAGAAATTTTAGAAGCGTATTCCAGAGCGTTGGATGATGCTCAAAAACAACTTGAAAAAAAATACGGTTTTAAAATTGAAAGTTGGAACATACAATATGTAATGGTTTGGGTTTCCTGAAGGTATATAAAATAAAAAATGATGAAAAGGAAAAGTTATGATACTGATTAATGCAACAGACGCACAATCAAGGTTATATGATTTAATAGATGAGACCGTATTATCCCATAAACCGGTTATTATTGCCGGAAAAAAATCAAATGCTGTCCTCATTTCTGAAGAGGATTGGGAATCTGTTCAGGAAACATTGTATTTACTGTCCATACCGAATATGCGAGAATCAATCCGTGAAGGATTAAGAACACCGACAGATGAATGTGCGAAAGAACTTGACTGGTAATGTGGGAAATTGTCTATACAAAACAGGCACAGAAAGACGCAAAAAAATTGTCTTCCGCCGGTCTTCGTTCCAAAGCGGAACAAATACTGAAAATTCTTCAGAAGAATCCCTATCAGAAACCGCCGACTTATGAAAAACTTATTGGGGATTTAGCCGGAGCTTATTCCAGACGAATTAATATTCAGCACCGTCTGGTTTATCAGATTATTGAAGAAATAAAGACTGTCAAGGTTATACGAATGCGGACACACTATGAATAAGCGTATAACCATCAGTTGCAGCCGATTGACACGGCTGAACATTGTGTTAGTTTTTCTTCCCAACTCACTAAACTTGAAAAACAGCGAGAATGAAAAAAAAATCATACAAGCCAATATTATACAATTTGTGTCGAATAACTTTGATACACTTACTGCTTATTTGCCTTTGCACCGCCTGCTGTTTCTCCAAATCACCAAAGTCTGAAGATAAAATTGAACATTCCGAAAAAGACATTATATATCGGGCTGCCGCATTACTGACCGTCGGAGCTGAAGGGTACGGTTTTGATAATATTCGGCTATCTGATTTTAAAAAAAAATATCCTTTGAGACAGTATCTCACAGAGGATGAATATTTTTTTATTTGTGATGAAACATACAACCATAAACACTCCGGCGCGCCTCGCTTTTATGAGTATAAATGGCGCACAGAGTCAGCTTGTATATTATTGTGGGCAATCGGATACTTTGATGAATTAAAATTGGATAAACCTGATGTTCCCTGCGAAGTTTCGTCTGTCTTGAATATTTTGGAAAATCCTGATGAATTTGTCAGTATGCGTTCCTTATCGGAAATCCTTAATACTGCAAATCTTTATAAGGGATATGAATTGTCAACACGCTCCGCGAGAATAACAGGAGATGAAGAGTGTGCAGATATTTCTCTTGTTCACCCCGCAATAGTTTTCTGGCGTTATCTGGCTTTGAAATGGCTTTTAGGTATGGATGACTGGTAACAATTTTTAAATTGACGGGAGCAAACAATGTCATTAGAACTGATTTTGAAATTAAAGAAAATTCGCTATTCAGGAGACAGTATCGGACGGGAACTGCTGTTTGTATTTCAGATAGAAGATACTAACTACGGATGAATTCAATGTCAAGAAACTGGCTGCTGAAAGATTCAACATTATAATAATGGATTATGTCAATGGGTTAAATGAATTCAGAAGATTGGGTGTATCGGATAAAATTGTTGCATTACCCAAACCGCTGAAAAAGACTTCTCTTTATGCTGTATTCAGCAGGAATACAGTTGAAAAAGATTTTGCAGATAAATTTACAGCAGAGCTTAACACAGAGTTTCATAAATACGCCGCTAGTAAAGATTGGAAAAAGTAGGGTGGGCAGAGCCTGCGGACCGCTGTCTGCCTTGTACGACAAATCAGGCTCTGCCCACCCTACTACTATGGGCGTAATTGCGAAAGTCTGTACTTAAAGCGTTCAAAGCAACGAAAGAATATAAAGATATTTATGATAAATTTATTGGCAGGTAATGTTACGCAGTCTGTTTTAAAGTCTCTCCCGCGGTGTATTTTCATTATCATTGACAGCACATTTCAGAACCGCAGCAACATCAAAATCCGAAAACGTACAGAAATTCAGACACGGGAAAGGTTTCGTTATCGGCATTGATATCAAAGATAAAGGAATTCCGATGAGGTTTCGCAAAATCATACTATGGGCAGTTCTGATAATAGCGGTCGGATTTGTCACCTATCGGATCGGGTTTAAGCCGATACCGGTTTCCGTTCACCGGGTCTCAAGAGGACAGGTCATTGCAGAAGTTATGGGGACAGGGACATTGGAGGCGCGTATCAGGACTACGGTGGGTGCGAAAATTCAGGGGCGTCTGACACAGATCATGGCGGATCAGAATACATATATAAAAAAAGGACAGATTCTGGCTGTCCTGGACGGCAGAGAACTGACCGGACAGGTGAATATTGCGGAGGCATCGCTCAATGCGGCAAAGGCAACCGCAGAACGTGTCAGGACAGATGAAGTCAGAGCCAAAGCCGTGCTTTCACAATCAGGAAGAGATTATCAGAGATATATAAAACTGTCCGAATCCAAGAGCATTTCCGAATCTGATCTGGAAAAAAGCCGGGAAAAGCTTTCGATTGCAGAGGCAGATATGTCAAAAGCTTCGGCAGCGATAACTGAGGCTATGTTACTGGTTGTAACCGCAGAAAAAAATCTTCTTTACCATAAGTCAGGACTTGAAAATACTGAAATACTCAGCCCCTTTGACGGTCTGATCGTTCGCCGCAACATGGAAGCAGGAGATATCGCGGTTCCCGGCGCATCAGTTTTTCAGTTGATCTCAACCGATGAAATGTGGATATCTGCATGGGTGGATGAATCCGCAATGTCCGGTTTGGCAGCAGACCAGCCTGCCAGAATAGTATTTCGTTCCGATCCTTCCAAATCTTATCCGGGCAAAGTGGCCCGGCTCGGACGGGAGGTTGACAGCGAGACCCGTGAGTTTCTGGTTGATGTCCGCACAGAGCATCTTCCCGACAACTGGGCTGTGGGACAAAGAGCCGAAGTTTATATCGAAATCGGCAGAAAATCCGATGTTCCCGTAATTCCTTCCCGGATGATCTTATGGCATGACGGTATCCCCGGCGTTTATCTTGCCGTCAATGGAAAAGCGATATGGAAAAAAGTCGGGTTCGGCTTGAAAGGTATTGATATAAGCGAAGTTACAGAAGGTTTGTCTCCCGATGATATTGTTATTGCAGATTCTTATGAAAAATTAAGCGACGGGAAAAGGGTGACTGTCAAATGAATCTTGCAATTCGGGATATTCGGCACAGCCTCCCCCGTTTTCTTCTGACAGCAGTCGGAATCGGAATGTTACTGATGATTGTGATGGGAATGAGCGGAATATATCGGGGACTGATTGAGGACGCGCTCCTTCTTGTTGACAAAATCGGCGCAGACCTTTGGATAGTTCAGCACAATACCCGCGGACCTTTTGCCGAAATTTCAAGGATTCCTCTGAAAATGGAAGATCGCCTTCGTGCTGTTCCCGGAGTCAGAAGCGCGCGTGCCTTTGTTTCTCACACCATACAGCGGGAACGTATCGGCAAACCTTTGCGTATCGTTGTGCAGGGGCTGTCATGGCCCGAAGATAAGGGAGAATGGATTCCGATGACTGACGGGCGGTGTCTGGGAGCGGCGCATTTTGAAATGATTGCAGATAAATCACTCGGATTCAGACCGGGTGAAAAAATTCCTTTGGGAAAAGACATTTATACCGTTGTCGGTCTGACACGCGGAATGGTAGGACAGGGCGGTGACGGTATTGCTTTTTTCACCGTAAGAGATGCTGTTGCGATTCAGTTCGACAACTCCGGCGAGGCTGTACGTCTGGAGCGGGACGCAAGACGTTCCAGAGCGGTTCGGCAGGATATCGGAAATACTCATCCCGAACTTTTAAACAGAGCCGCATTGCCGGATATTCCTGCTCTGGCGGGTCCGATGGCAAGCGCGGTCATTGTTCAGACCGGACAGGGGGCAGATATTGACAAAGTTGCCGAAACGATTTCCGGATGGAAAGATGTATCTGTCCATACTGCCGGTAATCAGAGAAATTTTTTGCTGGATGGCAGTGTGGACAAGGCGCGCAGACAGATCGGCCTGTTCAGGGCCCTGCTGGTTATTATCTCTGCGATTATCATGTCGCTCATTCTTTATACACTGACGCTTGATAAAATTCATGATATTGCCATGCTCAAACTGATCGGCGCCCGAAACTCCGTAATTCTGGGTCTCATCATTCAGCAGGCGATTATTCTCGGAGGCTTGGGATATATACTCGCATTTTATTCCGGAAAATGGATATTTCCCCATTTTCCGCGCCGAGTTATCGTAACGGGAAATGATCTGGTCTGGCTTGCTGTTATAGTTTTGGCGATTTCGGTGCTGTCGAGTCTGCTGGGTATCTGGAAAGCCATGAGCGTTCAGCCAAACGAGGTGCTGTAATGAGCGCGAATACTCCCGAACGGGCTGTCGAAGCTTCGAATATCAGCAAAATATATGGCAGCGGCAACACCGAAGTCAAAGCCATGGTTAATGTCTCATTCACGATTTCCAAAGGAGAAGTGGTAGGACTTCTGGGACCGAGCGGTTCGGGAAAATCCACATTGCTTACCGCTATCGGACTGATTAATCCGCCGACATCGGGACAGATCAGAATCGGGAAAGATTTGGTGACGGACGGACCGTCGGCGATGGCGGATGTCCGAAAATTCCGGCGCAAACATATCGGCTATGTATTTCAGAAAGCAAATCTCATTCCGTTTCTTACCGCACTTGAAAATGTTCAGATTGCTTTGGAAATCAATGATGTTCATCACAAAGAGGCCCGGAAAAGAGCAATTGCATTATTCGAATATCTGGGGATTGAAGAACGGAAGGACAATTTGCCGCATCAGCTTTCCGGCGGACAGCAGCAAAGGGTTGCCGTAGCGCGCTCCCTTGCAAACAAACCCGGTCTGATACTTGCGGATGAACCTACGGCAGCTTTGGACAGTTTCAGAGGACGTCAGGTAATGGAGCTTTTTCAAAAAGTGGCGCATGAACAGGGAGCAGGAGTTCTGGTTGTTACCCACGATCATCGTTCATTGGATGTGTTTGATCGTACATTCGAAATGGAAGATGGAACTCTGAAATTGAAGATCTGACGGCAGCGGCTTGTCAGTAAGGGATTCGTGATTCCAGGAGGACAGCCGTAAATGACAAGGACGACTTTTATCTCTTTGAATTAATTTAAAAATTTTCAATATTTAACCTAATGGACCTCGTTCATCATTTTTGTGCTTGACATATTTCACCTCGTGCGGTAAAAAGATCAGACAGGTGATCTGTCGGGTGTTGGCAAAAAGGTTAAGTTGTCAGGGATATTTTTGTCCTGATATTGTATTATCATGGCGATAATACGGATTTTGGACTGTTATCAGGTAAAGTTACCTGATAATCAATGGTTATGCCTTTAAGCCCTTAACCGTGAGCCAAGAACTGACAAAAATGAAAACAAGACTTTGAATTTAAAACAACTTATGAGGTAAAAACGATGACGTTAATATCGGCCTCTCAACTTGAGAAGAATTATAAAGCAGGCGAAGTTGTTGTCAAAGCATTACAGAGTATCAGCTTTGACATTGAGCCATCTTCCTTTGTATCCTTTGTAGGACCCTCAGGAAGCGGAAAAACAACACTTTTGAATCTTATCGGATGTTTAGATAAACCGACATCAGGAGACCTGAAAATTGCAGAGACCGATGTTCTTTCCCTGAATCGCAGACAGAGTGCGGTTTTCAGAGGAGAGCATATCGGATTTATTTTTCAGGATTTCAACCTGATTCCTGTGCTGACGGTTTATGAGAACATCGAATATCCTCTTCTCATGGTACGGAATACGCCTGCTGAAGAGAGAAAAAATAGAGTTACGGAACTGCTTGAAGTTGTCGGGATGAAGGAGCAGAAAGATAAATACCCGGATCAGATTTCAGGGGGACAGAAACAGAGAGTGGCTGTTGCAAGGGCTTTGGTTACAAATCCCAAACTCGTGCTTGCTGACGAACCTACGGCAAATCTTGACAAACATACTGCCTATATGGTTATCGAACTGATGAAAAAAATGAGAGATGAGTTTAAAACAACCTTTATCTTTTCAACACATGACCCGAAAGTCGTGGGAGAAGCCGAGATCATCTATACACTGGAGGATGGAGTGATCATTGACCGGCAGGTGAAAGCAGGTGAAAAACATGATTAATCTTTTTAAAATCGCAATCCGCAATCTGATGAGATATAAAAGAAGAACTTTGCTGACAGCTTCGCTGATTACAATCGGCGTGGTCTTTGTTCTTGTTTTTGTTTCAGTATCAGGCTCTTTTAAAAATATGATGATCGGTCAGATAACCGATTCTATGCTCGGTCATATCCAGATTCACCGGAAAGGATATGTGGCATCCATTGAAAACCTGCCCGTGAACCTGAATCTGAAAGCCGATGTCATGAAACGGCTGGAAAACATTCTCGGAAATGAGCAGGAAATCGCATCTTTTTCTCCGAGAATAAAATTCGGGGGCATGTTCAGCAATTTTTCAGAAACAAGCAATATGATGATTTCGGAAATATCAATCACCTGAATTTCGCGGCAAAGATGTATTTTCTGCTCTATGATACGGATATTGATTTTATTTTTATGACCGGCGCAAGCAGAACCACCCGTTACGGCATGGATTTTTCAAGAAACATATCCATAAATTCCGAGATACACGGAGAATTTGCTTATATTGAAGATTATCAGAAAAAACACACAGATGAAAACGGAAATATCTTTGAACAAAAGCAGGATATTCAGAATTATCTGCTCGGAATCCGGTATCTGACAGAACATGACACAACCTTTATTGCTGAATATTTTCGGAACAGCGCAGGTTATTCCCGTGATGAACTGAAGGATTTTTTTTCATTTGCTGACAAAGGATATGATGCGTTTATTTCTGATAACAATGATTCTTTGCTGAATAAAGCGTCAAATCTCAGAGAAAAATACAGCAGATATCCCATGAAGGATTATCTTTATCTCCGGGCGGGTCAGAAAGAACCCTTTGATATTCTCTATTTCACGCCCTCTTTAACCTGCATAATCAATATGAACGACAGAAGTTTCTCCGTATCTCCCGAACTGCTTTACAACGGCATTACCAATCTGGAGATGCGGCTGAAAGCGGGCTTTATCCAAGGAAAAAAAGATACGGAATACGGAGAAAAACAGAATGATTGCAGGATAGAATTAAGGCTGAGATATTATTTTTAATAATCAGCAGATCGAATTTTCTGATTAGCTCCGTCAGGTGTGTCATATTTGCAGCCCCGGCAGGCAGGTTAGCGGAGTGGTATGAGTTCTGAAATCCTCTGAAACGTAATGAATATGAAAGAAACAGAAACACCATGTATTTGAGCAATAAACCGACTTATATCCGTCTTTTTTTGTCTTTTCTGAGGTTGGGCTGTACAGCATTCGGCGGTCCTGCGATGATTGCATATATAAAAGATTTGTCAGTAAACCGCAATCAATGGCTTGATGAAGAGACCTTTAAAAATGGCGTTGCTCTGTGCCAGACAATCCCCGGAGCAACAGCCATGCAGACAGCCGCTTATGTCGGGCTGAGAGTGCGGGGAGTGATCGGAGCTACGGCAAGTTTTATCGGCTTCGGTCTTCCTGCATTTCTTATGATGCTGATTTTTTCTGCTTTATATACCCGCACCCGCAATTTGCCTCTGGTAGTTTCAGCTTTTACCGGACTTCAGGTAATTATTGTCGGTATTATCGCAAACGCTGCGGTATCTTTCGGTCGGACGACATTAAAAGGATGGAAGCACATCGCCATTGCCGGATTTTCTGCGGTATTATTTGCACTTCATACAAATCCGATACTTGTAATTTTGCTGGCTGCTGTTTCAGGACTTCTGATCATCAACGCCAAACAGCAAAATTCAATGACCGTATCACTGAATATTGAAAGGACTGCACAGCCGGTGTTGTTTATCATGCTGACCGCAACAGCAGGGCTTTTCATTCTCTTTTTCTTTCAGCCTGAACTTTTCACACTGGCAGTGCTGATGTTCAAAATAGACTTGTTTGCCTTTGGCGGAGGGTTTGCTTCTGTTCCGCTTATGTTTCATGAGGTTGTGGATGTTTGTCAATGGATGGATGGCTCAACTTTGATGGATGGAATTATTTTAGGTCAGGTTACCCCGGGTCCGATTGTCATTACCGCCACCTTTGTGGGATATTTATTACAAGGCATATCAGGGGGAATTGTCGGAACGATAAGTGTGTTCTTACCCTCTTTTTTAATGGTGACAGCCATTGCCCCATACGTGTTAAGCTAAGATAAACTTTCTAACAATTCGAGAGGATAAATT
>DYRK01000624.1 GCA_020718785.1 Desulfatirhabdium butyrativorans
AGAAGCCGATCACAATGCTGTAAAATTCGACCAGGGTGTGGAACAGCACGTACCCTGCAAAATTGGACAAGAACAATGCCGCCAACGCTGCAATACTTATCAACAGTGTAAGCAAACGATATTCCGGTACGTGTCTTTGATACAACTCTGCATTCTGACCAAGAATGTTCATGTGGTTTATTTCTCCGTCACAATAAATAAATCAAAAAGTACGCTTATTATAAGCGTTTAAATTTCACTGCCTTATCGGTCGGAGCTATTCGGAAAAGTATTATCAGCAGATCGAAAAGTTTTGCGGCAGCCGGATTCCGGGTTAAAACCGGAGGTCAGAATATATTTATATCACTCACTCACTCACTCACGTTACGCACCTGTCATTCCTGCTTTCGCAGGAATGACAGCGGGACGCCGGATTTACGTCCGGCTGCGTAACATCAGTCACTCATATACTCACCACCGGCATAAATTGAGCTTTTGTAAAACGGTTTTGCAAACCGTTTTATCGGCAAAACGATTTGCAAAATCGTTTTACAGAAAATTCGGAAAGCGCAGATTATGACGGTGGAAAGAATATTACGCAACAGTGCCGTTTTCCCCTTTTGAAAAAAAAGGGGGATTCACTCACTGGCTGCGTAACGTGAGTTATATCACAATATATTGTTCTTTCTCAGCCCGGTCTGTCTGTATTTCATCGGCGGTTGACATTTCAGCCTTGAAACACAAAGCCCACATCATCACAATCCCCAGTATCCACCATGCTATCTGCCATGACCACAGGGGCGGAAATCCGCTGAAGGAAAAAGCGTGGTTTCCGAGAATACATGCCGGGCCCATTGCAAAGAAAAACCATAGCGGAACAGCAAATTTCATGACCTTGCGCCATTTTTTGGCGGATCGGCTCGGTGCGTCCACATCATCAAGCCATTTTCGGATTTCAGCCTGTCTCTCTCTTGTTTCCGGATTATCTTTTATACCTATGGCTCTGAACAGATATGCCACAATAAATCCCGTGAAGGTTCCCCAGAATGCACAGTGCATTGACAGGGGATTGGGCCACAGCCCGTAGGTAATGCAGACCGCGGCAACTCCGGCAATAACTCCCCAGACCGCGCCTTTTGCCGGGAATCTGAAACCCCATATCACGCCCATAAGCAAGACATACATGAGCAGTCCGAATGCTGTTGCCAGCGCGCCCATTATTACCAAAGCTGTATCTGATGACAATCCGATCAGCAGGGCAGCGAGCGTTACAAGCGTGGTCAGAATTCTGTTCACCCATATCTGTTCGGCATCGCCCGCGTTCTGTTTTCTGATGTATCGCCAGTAAACATCCCGCAGAAGAATGGAGCCGCAGGTGCCGATATAAGGCGCGGCCGTGGAGTGGATGGCGGCAATCGCACCGATAAAAACAAGGCCCAGCATTGCCGGCGGCAGAAGACGTTCCATCAGAATCGGCACAACATTTCTGTCTGTCAGATTCACATAAATCTCAAGACCCTGATTCTGAAGCAGTTTCGCGCCGACTCCCTGAAACGCGGTAAAAAAAATCAGCGCGAATCCCACAACGAATGTTGACATGAAAGTCTGCTGCCATGCAAGCGGTTCAGGAGATTTGATGCTGAATGTCCATAAGGTGAACACAGGGGAAGACTGAATGCCCATAAGGGATATCGTGTAGGTCAGGATCATTACGGAGGTCCAGCCGCCTTCGAGTCCGAAATGGATAATACCCGGAACTTCCAGAAATTCGGGACCAAGCAGGGCGACTTTTTCGGAAAACCCGGTCCAGCCTCCGATCATGGGGTGACTGAGCGTGTAAAATCCCAAAACAATAATTCCGCATATCAGCAGGATAAACTGAACCATGCCGACATATATGCTGGCTCTCAGCCCTCCTATACAGACATAGAACCAGACTATAAAGGCTAAAAAAAACGCGCCGAGTCTGAACGGAACCCCTGTGATAATGTGGAAAAGCTCGCCGGCTGCCATAATCTGAACCGCGGAATAAAATACAGAATACAGAACCGCAATGACTGCCACCACCCAGCGTATGGTCTCATTATTGAAATAATAGGCATACATATCACCGGGAGTGATAAATCCGTAGCGTTTGCCGAGAAGCCATGTTCTCTTGGAAAAAAACGCGCCTGTAAGGGGGATGGTGAGAGCGTAAAACGATACCAGCGCATAAGCCAGTCCGTCTCTTCGGATCAGACCCGGATGTCCGATAAATGTCCAGCCGCTGAATGACCCCGCGGTTGCCGCGAGCAGAAAAGCAAAAAAGGGGATAGACCTGTCTGCAATCGCATATCCGGAAGAAGTGCTTTCGGAAAAATATCCCTTCAGTCCCCAGTAGAAGCAATAAACGATATAAATGCCGAGCATGATATAAACCCATACAACTCCGCTCATCTTTTATCCTCTTTCGGATGTCATGTATAGCCAGACGGCGTATTTTGCGCTTTTGCAAAACGCACAGGCTTAAAATAGACGCAAACCGTTTTGTCAGCAGAAACGATTTGCGTCTGTTTTAAGCTTCGGCATTTTACAGAAGATTCGGAAACACAGATCATCTGTAAGGCATATCCCATTTTTCCGGCTTCGTCAACTATGGATATGCCGACGGATAATATTTTCGGGAACAGTCTGTGTCTGTTTCGTTTTCCTCCTGTTTCCGGAGAGATGTCTATTGTTTCCTGTCGGTCTTTATGCCTCTGACAAATATTTCAAAAGCAATGCCCAGAGTTTCCTTTAAATAGTTTTTTTCGCCGTCAATGATCCGTTTGCTTTCTTCCCAGAGAACAACGCCTGAAAATATTGCCCACACAATATCGGCAAACGCGACAGGATGTCTGTCTATAAAAACCCCTTTTTTTATTCCTTCTTCAAATATTTTCGACATGAGGTTCAGCGAGTTGCGCGACAAGGCCTTTATATCGGTAAGGAGTTCCGAGGATAAATTTTTCAGGATGTCGCTGGACTGAAGATGAAACATATTGATCAGTGTCAGGGGATCGAATTCATACACATCGTACATGGCATCCCTGAGCGCCTCTGTTTTTTGGACAGGGGACATCTCTGTTTCATCGTTTACGACATATTCCAGCCGGATGTTCAGGTATTGAAGCACCCTGATGAAAAGGGATGAAAACAGTTCATCTTTGTTTCTGAAATAAAGGTACAATGTGCCGGGGCTGAGTTCGGCTTCTTTGGCAATATCTTCCATGGTCGCTTTTTGGTAGCCCCTGACAGAAAACACCCTTTTCGCGGCAACCATGATCTGCTGCCGTCTTCTTTCTCTTTCGCGTTCTTTTCTTTCCTGTATTCCCATAATTAATTGAACCGTATTTATTTATTGAACTAATATGAATTCTGTTTTTGTTTTAGTCAAGAAAAAAAATATTCATTCTCTTAACGCATCTGTTTTTTTTTAACAACAATTATTA
>DYRK01000625.1 GCA_020718785.1 Desulfatirhabdium butyrativorans
TGACAGATGAAGCGGGGAATATTGTCTGGCAGGCTGATTATAAGCCCTTCGGAGAGGCTGCCGTTACAGCCGGGGATGTGAAGAACAATTTCAGGTTTCCGGGGCAGTATTATGATGCGGAAACAGGTTTGCATTACAACTGGCACAGATATTATGACCCGGATACCGGAAGGTATCTGACGCCGGATCCGATTGGATTGGAAGGGGGGATAAATCTTTATGTGTATGTGACGGGGAATCCGGTGAATGTGACAGATTTATGGGGATTGGTCGAAGGCAGTCCTTTAAACATTTTAATAAGGAAAATGATTGACAAGATTGCACGGGGCTATGAAGGAAGCACATTGTGGGCAATAGATGTTAAAAAAGACGATTTCGGGCCGGGAAAAAATAAATGTAACAAATTTGTTTATGATGTCATCAATGAAGCCGGGGCGGGTGCAAAAATCATGGACCGTGCGCCAATGGCTGCCGAATGGGCGGATAAGAATACCAAGATATCGAAATGGCGGATACTCAGACCGGGTGAAGTCCCGCAGCCCGGTGATATAGCCGCATACAAACTGAGCGGAGGAGGAACGAGATTTTCCGGGCATTCGGGAATCGTAATCACATTTGAGTCATCGTCCCTGAGAATATTTCTGCAGGAGTATATCCCGAGTCTGAAAAAAGATGTCACCGGTACCTCTGCCCATGATAATGAGGTATCTCCGTCAGGACAGTTTGAAAACAATCCTGATACCGTATACAGACGATACACAGGGGAGTGATTATGGACAGAGTTGCGGACAGAAGCGTCTGTTTTGTTTATTTACTGCTGATAATATCGGCGGCTGTGCCGTTTCCGGCATTGTCGTATGCGGATGACATCAGACTCTTTGATAAGAAGAAGGAGTGCCGGGGCGCATACCTGTATCATTTTCTGAACAGGTCATGTTACTATGGTGATGATATCGGTGTCCGTATCATGCTTTCCGAAGGAGCGGATCCGAACGGAAAAGATTACGGAAATTATCCCGACTGTGTGGGACCTTTTGAATTTTCGACGCCGTTGTATCTGGCTGTATCAGGCAATCACATCGAAGTGGTCAGGATTCTTCTGAAAGCCGGTGCTGACCCCAATATTCTGGAAGGCGAGGGAGTGACGTCGCTTGTTGAAGCTGTGGAAAAGGAACACATTGAAATAATAAAACTTCTGTTAAAATCGGGTGCCAGAACCGACATGAAAGGTTTGCTTTATAAGCCGTCCGATATTGCGAGAAAAAAAGGAAACACGGAGATACTAAAACTGCTGAAAGGTAATTAATTATTAGTACGCTGACCGCATTCCCGGAAGATGGGGATAGATGCGGACAAGCAGTACGGCTATGATTCCGTAACGGGCGACCTGAACAGCGAGCGTGTTGCCATGAAACTGTACGGTTCTCAGGCAGGCTGGTATTATTTCATCAATGACCATCCCGGAACACCCCAGAAGATTGTAAACGAAGCCGGTAAGGTTGTATGGGCGGGTTTTTACCAGCCTTTCGGCAAGGTGTTTGCCTATCCTGCGGCAATCACGAACAATTTCCGCTTTCCGGGGCAGTATTCTGATGAGGAAACCGGGCTGCACTACAACTGGCACAGATATTATGACCCGGGCACGGGAAGGTATCTCACACCTGATCCGATTGGTCTGGGTGGCGGGGTGAATCTGTACGGGTATGTGGGAGGAAATCCGATCAACAGATCCGACCCGTTCGGATTGATTGAGTTGATATTAGTCGGAAGCAATGTTAAGAATCCTGATTTCTTTACCAATATAGCCAATGCCTGGGCAAATGAAAACACCGAAGTCGTCCAGATACGAAGTCTGGATGAATTCCAGGATACTCTGCGAAACCACAAGAGTATTGAGAAGCTAATATATCTCGGTCATGCCGGAAATAACCGTCTGTTTTTGTCGCCGACCGGAATATTACGTACAGAGGATGTTGCCGGACTTGAGACAAAGAATGTTCTGCCCGGTGCAAAGATTGAGCTGAATGGCTGTCATACGGCGGAAAGTGATACGAAAACTCCTCTTTCAATCACAGCAGTTTTCGCCAGACATTTTAAAAGAGACGTTTCAGGATATATAAGCGGTCTGTCGTTCGGGCTGCCTGTCTATAATATTTTTGATGATGACACCCTTCAGCCGCTTTTCATCTTATTTCCTTCATATCCACGAGGTCGTCAGATAACTGTTTTCGGGGAATAGGATCGCATGGACTTCTTATAAATTCGTCCCCCTGTTCCGTTTGAAATTATTAAAAGCGAAACAGGGGGACTCCAAGCCGGCGCGGCAGAGGTGTACATGAATGACAATTTGTCTGTATTTATTATGTTAATCGCTATAACAGGACTGCTGTCATGTGTTTTGGCTTTGATGATTAACAGGTATCTGAAAACAAAAATTGTTATGTATATGATTATAATATTTTTGTCTTTATTCATTGCAGGGGCAGTCATCATGATAAATCCGGGTGAAACATATTATAATGAGATATATAATATCAGCCTGGTATCGGAAAAAAATAATATATCCGGAGATTTTGCTTTTATGACAGCCAAAATGAGCGGAATTATCTCATATGAAGGTCTCTTCCACGGAGGTATTTTAAGACAGTATTCTTTTACCGATATAAAACCGCTATTTCCGGAACTGAAGGAGAGTTATTCCGAATCACAAGTTATTGTCTGGGCTTATGAATTACAGCCCAAAAGTATCATAAAGCGGGGAAAAAATTTATATCTGACCGGAGACAGAGGCAAACCGGACACAATTTACTATTCGCTTATAAGCAAACGGGTTTTATACAATTCGACTTCGCTGTTTTGTGACGAAGATGTGAAAGAATTCTTGAGGTAAGTACCTGCACAAAAAGTTTCATAATATTTTTCCAATATGGCATTCTGAATCTCCACACTAAGAAAACGGTTAAAATGATATTTGCCTGAAAATACAGTTTTCCGAAACAGCCTGATTTTTCAGGCAAATTTTTTATAAACTTTCTAATAACTAACCTATTAAAAGATATGAGTATATTGCAGGATGAAATTTTGAAGATTGTCAAAACCCGGGGAAAAAAGAGACAGATTTATCTTAGCAACGGCAGTGAGATAGAGGTGTATGCCGTTCTCTTTTCATCTCTTTTCAAAGATATCTTGAAAAGAACGGAAAACGTCACCGTAAGAGAGGTAAAAAAAGAAGTTTCGGAACTTGTTTCTGTCGGTAAGTTGAAAGAGTTATCCGGCGAACCCCCGTATATCCTGCTAAAAGAAGATTACGACAAAATATTCGGGGCGAAGAATGATATCTCTCTGTCCAATACCGAAAAGAGCCATGCAGAGAAAAAAGCCTGAGCTAACCCGGCGCTCAAGTGGACGGCTCACGCCGCCACTTAGCTTTGCGTTATGCC
>DYRK01000626.1 GCA_020718785.1 Desulfatirhabdium butyrativorans
CTGAAAATCTGTAACAAAAATGTATCGGATTTACAAGTCGGCATAATCATTTTTTTTAAAATAAGATTGCCGAAACTGTCTGTTCTGTGTTATAGCATCCGGATTATGGATATATTCAGACTATTTTTCAGGACATAGCGCGGAATAGCAGGCAGATATATTTCATGCTGTGAAAACAAATCAAACGATTGAGAAACAAAGAGGCAGGCGATGACGAACAGCGATTTCGATACCCTGTTCCTGATTGTCGAAGACAGTGACGAAGACTATCTTTCATTGGTCAGGACATTGAAAAAAATAGGGAATCTCAGCCCGATCTGCCGCTGTGAAAACGGCGATGACGCGCTTGGGTATCTGTTTCACCGCGGAAAATATGCCGAAGACGAGGTCTGTCAGCGCCCCGATATTATTTTTCTCGATCTGAATCTTCCCGGCACAGACGGACGCGAAGTGCTTTCCGAAATTAAAAGCGATTTTGAGCTGAAGGCGGTTCCGGTCATCGTGATGACGCTTTCCGATGACAAATATGATATTGAAAAATGTTACACAGACGGTGCGGATATTTATATCCGGAAACCTGTACAGCCTGAAATTCTTGAAAAAACTCTGGGATGGATAATGAAAAATCCCACGCGGATCCCCGCACCCGATGATATGAGTTCCGGAAAATACGCGAAGCTCAGGGAAAAAGCCCGGAAAATTCTGGAAAAAACAGATTCGGAAGACATCATTCCCCAGAATTATGATCTCAAGAAACTGATCGAAGAACTAAACACATATCATATCGAACTGGAACTCCAGAATGATGAACTGCATCAGAGCAGGGAAAGGCTGGAAGCTTCCCAGAAATACCTCGGCAACTTGTTTGCCTGCGCGCCTGTGGGTTATCTGGTATTAAGCCCTGAAGGAATTATCCGCGATATCAACGACAGGGCTTCGGATTATTTCCATCTGAAAAGAGAATTCCTGATCGGGCAGCGGTTCCAGTCCTTTGTCCCCTACAGCAGTTTTTCGGAATACGACCGCTCTTTCAAAGACCTGATGAAACTCGGAACTCATCAGTCTGCCGATATCCGGCTCAGGATAAAAAAAGGAGAAACGCTCTGGGCGCGCATGAATCTGCTGCCGCTCGAACTTCCCGATTATAAAAGCCGTGTGATCCTCTGTTCCCTTCTCGATATTACAAAAGAGAAAGAAGCGGAAGAAAGTCTCCGCGAGTCCAATAAAAAATTGGAAGAGACTGTCGCGGAACGTACCCGTGAGCTCCGATGGGAATCCGATGTCAACAAGGCGGTCGCGGATTTGTCCCGTGAAATCATTGCATCCGCCTCCGTATCGGATATCAATGAACTGACACTGGAGTACGCAAAAAAGCTGACAGGGAGCAGATTCGGCTATGTGGGACATATTGATCCGGATACCGGCTGGCTGATTTCGACGACCATGACGCGCGATATATGGAAAACGTGCCAAATGGCGGATAAAAATACCATATTCAAAAAATTCTGCGGACTCTGGGGCTGGGTACTGAACAACCGCAAACCGCTTATGAGCAACGCGCCGTCAGAAGACCCCAGATCATCCGGAGTGCCGGAAGGTCATATCCCTATACGCCGTTTTCTTGCAGCGCCGGCTGTTTTCGGAGGGACTGCCGGAAAAATAATGGGACAGATTGCGCTGGCAAACGCAGACCGCGATTATACGGAACGCGATATGGAACTGATTGAAAGGCTCGCGATGCTTTATGCGATTGCCATTCGGCAGAAACAAAGCGATGAAGCTCTGAAAAAAGCCAAAGAGTCTGCCGAAGCCGCCAACCGTGCCAAAAGCAGTTTTTTAGCCAATATGAGCCATGAAATCCGTACTCCCATGAATGCCATAATCGGCATGACCGGGCTGCTGGCCGATACTCCGCTGAATTCGGAACAGCGCGATTATGCGGAAACGGTTCTTGCTTCCGCGCAGAATCTGCTTTCACTTATCAATGATATCCTTGACTTTTCCAAAATCGAAGCCGGGAAATTGGACTTGGAATTTCTTGATTTCAATATTCAGGACACAGTTGAAAGCGTGACAGACATATTGAGCATCAAAGCCAAAGAACAGGACATTTCTTTGACACAGCATATTGACTCCGATGTTCCGCTTTATCTTCGCGGGGACCCCGGACGCCTGAATCAGATTCTGCTGAATCTTGCGGGAAATGCCATAAAATTCACACAGAAAGGCGGAGTTACGGTACGCGTGTCTGCGGTGGAAAACAATGATATCCATGCCTGTCTGCGTTTCTCTGTTTCAGATACCGGCATCGGTATTCCCGAAGAGCGCAGGGATCGGCTTTTCAGATCGTTCTCTCAGATAGACGCCTCCACCACGCGGAAATACGGCGGAACCGGACTGGGACTTTCCATTTCCAAACAGCTTGCGGAACTGATGGGCGGAGAAATCGGCGTTGAAAGCCGGGAAGGAAAAGGCTCAACCTTCTGGTTTACCGCTATATTCCAGAAACAGCCCGCAGGTCAGGAAAAAAGGCTTTCTCCGAACAAATCATCGGAAGTGGAGAAAATGGCTTCCGCGATTCCTGACGAATTAAAACGCAATATCCGTATTCTGATTGTAGAAGACAATGTAATGAACCAGAAACTCTGTCAGTCAATTCTGAAAAAGCTCGGTTTTCAGGCGGATGTCGCGGGCAACGGCAAAGAAGCAGTGGAAATTCTCGAACAGCGATCTTATGATCTGATTCTGATGGATGCCCAGATGCCGGAAATGGACGGGATCGAAGCAACTGAAGTCATTCGGAATCCCGGATCAAGGGTTATCAGGCATGACATACCGGTTATTGCCCTGACCGCCAATGCCATGTCAGGGGACAGGGAGCGGTATATTGCTGCCGGTATGGATGATTATGTTTCAAAACCGATTCAGACCGGGGAACTTCTCACCGTGATGGCCAGACAGTTGAAATTGAAACTCCCTGACAACAATATTCATAATACTTGCGAGCCGGAAAATAAAATCGTGTCCGCACCGCCCCGGAAGGTCCTGCCCGATGAAATTTTTGACAGAAATGACCTTTTGGAGCGTGTGGGCGGAGATAAACGGCTATGTGAGGATATGCTCTCATTGTTTTTGCAGGTCATACCCGGACAGATGGAAAAAATAAAAGCCGCGACAGAGGAGAAAGACGCCAAAAAAATAAGAGACGAAGCTCATTCAATCAAGGGTATGGCAGCGAATATGTCCGCGTTCCGTATCCGAAAGATTGCTTCTGAAATGGAAATTGCCGGAGAAAAAGGCGACACGGACAGAGCGCGTCTGTTCATGGACAATTTGGAAAAGGAAGTTGAGAATTTCAAGGCAGCGGCAAAGAAGAAGTGAGAATTTTTTCTCGTTCCCAAGCCCCGGCTTGGGAACGCACTTGCCGGGGAGGCTCCCC
>DYRK01000627.1 GCA_020718785.1 Desulfatirhabdium butyrativorans
CCCGAAATACCGAAAAAGCCCATCCCCAAGTAGAATTTTGCTACCCCCGATTACATCATTCACCCCATTGATCTCTTTTTTTATTTCATATAGTACAGCAATTGTACAGCAGAAAACGAATTAAGTCACGGCGGCCGATAAATTAAAAATCAGTGTCTGTCAGAAAAGCCCGCGGAATAGCCATGTATCTTCAAATTCGGGAGATGCAGGGATTATTGAGTATCTTAATTCGGAGTCTCTCCTTTATATAAAATAAAAGGGAGTTTTTTTAAGGACATTCAGACAGATACTGATTATCAGAGGAGACTCGATATGATGTCAACGCAATCCGATAACTTTGTTCCTCACATCCGTACAGCGCTTTTTGTTGATTTTGACAATATTTTTATACGTCTTCAGGAGCAGGACGCCTGTGTTGCGAATCGGTTTGCTACAAATCCTGAAAAGTGGCTTGCGTGGGCAGAGACACAGAAGCCTTATGATGCGCTGGGCAGATGTGCGAACGGCAGGAAAATTTTAGTACGGAAATGTTATCTTAATCCGCAGACTTTTCAGAAGTACCGGCCATATTTCATCCGCTCGGCATTTGAAGTGGTGGATTGTCCGCCGCTCACAAATCAGGGAAAAACCAGCGCGGATATTCATATTGTCATGGATATTTTGGATTCCCTTTCCCATGCCACCCATTTTGACGAATTCATGATTTTTTCCGGGGATGCCGATTTCACGCCCCTGCTTCTGCGGCTCCGTCAGTATGACCGCCGAAGTGCGGTTCTTTCTGTGGGATATACTTCTCCGGCTTATAAAGCAGCCTGCGATTATGTGATCGAAGAAGACGCATTTATCGAAACCGCGCTCGGAGTAAACGGATTCCGCGAATATCCGGATGAACCATGTCATATCATCCGTATCTGCCCGGAAAAAAAAGAGATTCCCGCAGAAATTCCCCTGGATCCGAATCTGAAAACAGATATTGCCAAGCATATCACAGACGTTACAAAAGAGTCCAATGCGCCCATCGCGCTTTCCAAACTGGCGCAGCAGGTCGGCAGGACCTTCGGGGAAAAGGTCTGGTTGGATTCGGGAATGTCGTTTAAAGATTTTCTTATGGGGCTGGGAATCAGCAATCTGAAAATTTCGGCAGTGGGACCCGGGTATATCTATGATCCGAGCCGGCATGATCAGCCGCGAAGCAGCGATCAGGCAGATGCTTTTATGAGCGAATATCCTGAAATTGCCCCGATTGCCCGCAAGATTCATCAGCTTACGGATGTTCCCTATCTCCCGCCGCATCATTATGAAGTGCTGCTGAGAGCCATCACAGAAGAGGTGAACAAAAACGGGTTTCAACTTAACCGGACCTCTAAAATGGTGCGTGACCGCTGCAATGAAATGGGCGCTTCAATTGCAAGGGCCCATGTCAATTTTGTTCTGAGAGCGATCACCTTTATCGGACATCGTCTGGGGGAAAACGAATTTGAAAAACCGGAGGAACTGGGCGAAGCCCTTATCAAAGATATTCTGAAATTGTGCAAAATCGCACAATTGGAACCGACCAAAGAGGAAGTCTGGCTGATTCACGACTGGATCAAAACCAAAAATTCCTCTCCGCTTTCCGCTTCTCCGCGCTGACAAAACTCCGGGGTGCTAAACCGTTTTAATAAGATCGGCATTTCAGCACTCCGGAATACATCCGATATCATTTCGCCTTTTCAAAGTCGGTAAACTGTGCCAGTTCGTTAATATCGGGGATACAGACGCTGTCTTTTCTGTTTTCTATCAGACCGGCTTCAAGGGCCCTTGCAAGAACCTCTTTGACTTTCTGGTTGGAAATCCCCAAATCTTCCGAGATTTCCTGAATCAGTTGCTGGAGAGAAATCTTCAGGCTTTTTGCCTTGGAATTTGCTTTGTCCTTGAAAATCATTCGGAGCTGTTTCAAAACAATATAGGTGCAGTCACGCGTGGCATAAGGATGGATATTGGTGTTGGCAGTCCGCAGCCGCTCGGTCAGAGTCGAGACAATCTTTTCCATGTAGCGCGGAAGTTTTTTAAGATTCTGAGAGACCACATTTTTGGTCAGCACCGCAACTTCGGTGGCTTCTATGGCTTCGACACTCGCGGAGCGCGCCACTTTGTCCTGGGATATCAGAGACATTTCGCCGATAATATCTCCTTCTTTCAGCGTGGCTAAAACCACACGGTGTCCCCCGGTTTCTTTCACCACCTGAACCTTGCCGTCCAAAATCAGATAAGCCTCGTCCCCGGTTTCTCCTTCACGCATAAGCATTTCGCCTGCCAGAAATATTCTTTTTTCCTGCTGGGACCATTTTCCGGAAATCAGATCATCTATCTCCTGCGCCATGTCCTCAACAGTATGATAGCGGTGTTCTTTCCGATGCCCCATTGCCTTTGTGATGATCCGGCAGACTTCCTCCGGAATCTGCCTGCTGGGGTTCCGGGCTTCGGGAGGGATAAGATTGCCGGTTTCCGCGTTCCTGAGAATTTCGTAAATATCTTTGCCGAAAAAAGGCGCTTCAAGGGTGAAAATATGATAAAGCGTTGAACCGAGAAGAAAAATATCAGTCTGTTTATCCAGCAGACGCGGGTCTCCGATCACCTGTTCCGGCGACATATAGGTCGGAGACCCTTTGATTATATCGTCTTTTCCTTTTGAAAACAGAAGAATATCCTCACGTACCTCTCTCATGACCGCGTCTTCCTCATCCTCTATATCCCCGACAAAGCGTGCAATTCCCCAGTCCATCATCAGCACTTCGCCGTACTGACCCACCATGATGTTGTGCGGTTTTATGTCCTGATGAATGATGTTTCTGGAATGCGCGTAAGATACCGCGTCGCAGACTTTCCGGAAAATATTGAGCAGATGATAGGTATTGTATTTTCTGACATATTCCTGATTCCCCTGTTTCACCTCGGTCAGAATATCGTTTAAAGATTCTCCCTGCGCCAGTTTCATGGTGAAAAAAAGCCCGGTATCGTTCATCAGTCCGAGTTCATGGACAGGAATGATATTCGGGTGTTCGAGCAGACCGGTGATTTTGGCTTCGGTGATGAAATCGCTTAATGTATCTTCATTGCTTTTGAATTTGGGCAGAATCACTTTCATTGCCGAAACACGCTGCAGGTCCTGATCCAGCACTTTCAGAATCGCGCCCATGCCGCCGGCAACCAATTTTCTCTGAAATCTGTATTTTTTATCCCCGTGTCCTTTTTTTATCGCGTCTGCATGATATTTTTTTTCTGATTCCGAGGCAGTATAGGATTCGAATTCAGGATCAGGGGTCACTTCAATGTTTTTCCGGGGCCGGGCAGCAGGGGACGCTTTTTTTTCAGACTTTTTCTGAGGAATATCAGGAGCTGCTTTCTGCCCGGGAATGCCGCACCCCAGTGCGGCAAGCTCTTCTTTGGAAATGGCAAC
>DYRK01000075.1:0-6588 GCA_020718785.1 Desulfatirhabdium butyrativorans
CAGCAATCCGTCCATTTTGCCCTCTGATTTCAATTCGTCGAATGTTTTTACAATATCATTCAGAAGGTTTTCAGCCCCCGGAAATTTCCCGGAGACGGCAAAAAAACCGTCAATGCTTGCAACAGTCCTCTCCTGTATATCCGGAAAGGAACCGTCTTTTAATATATTTTTTCCGACCACATCGTAAGCAAGCAGATAATCTGCTCTTCGTGCCTGAAGTTTTTTGAAAGCCTGCAGATGTGTACTTGCAGGATCAGGGATTATCTGATTTATCAGTCCGCCGTAATTATAGCCCAGTACGGTGAGCACTGTTTTGCCTGCAAGCTCACTTTTGTTTTCAGGCAAAGCAATTTCTTTCCGGGTGTAAACCTTTATCTCAACTGTAATTACAGGAAATCTGCTGTACAGTATCCCCTTTATGTTCTCGTTTTCAATCCGCTTTCCGATTACACTGACATCTGTTTTTCCGTCGGCAAGGTTTACCGCCAGCCTTTTGGTCGGATAACTCCTTATGGTGTATTTCTTCCCGAGTCTGTCAAAAATTTTTTTCAGCACATCAACCAATAAGCCTCCCGGCACCTGATTTTCCTCCCCTTCAAAATATGGCGGGAAGTCAAAAATTCCCACCCGGATTGTATCCTCGGCATATCCGGCAGTTGCAGAAAAAAGACAGCAGAACATCGATAAGTACAAAAATAACCAAAATATAAACTGCATTTTTTTAGTCATAATTATTCCTCCTTTTTCACTTTGAATTATTGTAGGTGACACCATAGACGGGTCAAAAATATTCTGTCTCTTCAAAACTATTTTCTTCGATTGTTTCAGAATTAAATTCCTCAGGCTGATCAAATTCCAAATCGATTTTCCAAAATTCATTTTCTTTTTCGGACCGGTGCCTTACGGTATTCTGAATGTTCCGGGCGGACTGCTGACAATTTTTTTCGGGACTTCTTCTGAAACGGGTGATTTCATAGCAGACTGCATTGAAGCCCGGCGGGAAGCAGACAAAACTGCATATGCTCATATAAAAGAACCGGCGATCAACCCGGATAACGGACCTGATTCCGCAAGCTGCAGGACTCAGTTTATCCGCAGGATGACAGAGTCTGCAGATAAAACCGGTTTGCGGATCCGACTGGTTTAATAAAGCGTTCCTGATTATAGGCAAACAATGCA
Organism: Desulfatirhabdium butyrativorans; assembly: GCA_020718785.1. Classification (GTDB taxonomy): domain Bacteria; phylum Desulfobacterota; class Desulfobacteria; order Desulfobacterales; family DYRK01; genus DYRK01. The sequence continues at coordinate 1,180 of DYRK01000075.1, forward strand.
AAAGTGATAAGGGGTTTTGTCTCTGTCATTTTTATAAAGACTCCTGTTTTTATAAGGTCAAAATCCTAAAGACTCTGACCTGTCAAGTTTAAGATAAACATCAGCAAAACCGTATGAACAAATCAATCGGGTAACAAATGTATTCAGCGGCAGGAAATCCGCTGTCGGCATCCTGCAAAGCCTGAATATCAAGCAGATCAACCGCACGTCCTGAAATCTTTTTTATTTCAATAGATGTTCCGGTTTCACAACCGGAATAACCGTGTTGTCAATTTGTAAGCGAATTGTACTCGGCAACTTCCAAAAAATCGTCATTAATCAAAGTCAGACGTGCCCGTATATATCCGCCGGCATGGCTCTCATGCTTTTCTGTTACGGCAACTGTTTTCACAACAGGACTTGCAGAAAGCCTGGCAAGTGTTTCAGCAATATGAATCTGAGGCACTGTCATGGCAATGCTCCGGCAAGAGATTCAAGATGCTGCTGTGCTGTCTGCCGCATATCATAGAAAGAACTCCATTCCGTAAAATCAGCCGAATCTTCCAGTTCCCCGTTTTCATAACGCTGATAAAACACATCTGATGACATACTGTATTGCGTTTCAAAATTCTGAAGACAGGTATTCAGTTTCACCAGTTCTTCTTTTACACGATCCTTTTCCAAAGCAATCAGCTTATCCAAAGTTCTCTCAATAATATCGTTCTGAAAGCCTGAACGGTAAAGCATTTCAAGAATATTTATTTTGTTTAACGTGGCAGTGTTCATATTTATTTACCTCCCTTGTGGAACATCGGTTGAAAAGAACAGAGCCCGGGTGCATCAGGCATGATTCTCAACCATACAGATATATCAGCAAAAATATTTCATTTAAGCGGATAACGTACACAATAGACATTTTTGGAAACAAGGATTATCTTCAGAGGGTCAAAGTTTGAAAAAGCGGAAAGAGCCTGAGTCAGACAGATACTTGGATTCACAGGCTTTCCGGGGTTCTGAAAAAGGCGCCCGGCGGAGGATCGTACCTGCCCGGAAGAGATCCTTCCGCTTCGGAAGAGGCGATGAAAAAATGCCCCGGTCTTTCTTTTGTCACTGACGGCACCGAAAGACCTACGTGGCACTGATTTCTTATTTCCGAAAATGTCTGATATTGTCAGATTCGCATTCAGGACAATTCACTGTTCTGATCTCCTTTTATTTTTTTTATTATGAACTCGTCTAGACTTTTGACCGGCATCAAGCAGATGCCGGCGTATAAATCCTCAGAATTGTCAAAATTCGAGATATATCTCTGATTTTTCAAGAGTCAATAATATCAATCTGTTATAAAAAGTCTAGACGAGTTCTATATCATCAGACAGGGCATCTGTCCGGTTAAGACGGTTCCCGACGCTGTTTTCTTCCGAAACCGCCATATTTTTTTATCATGTTTTCTTCCGATATGCAAAAAAACTCCTATTTTTTTATCAGCCGACTCTTATTTTTCTCGTTAAAAAAAAGAATCGCTCAATTTAGGATATAACTCGGATTGCAGGGATTCAATTCAGCAGGATATGACGGTTCGCCTGCCAAACTCAATCCCTGTGATTCCCGAACCGGACAGACAAATTCTCAATTTTCAATTCCTAAGCCCGACCCACACACTCTCATTTTCCGGTGCAGCCGCGGCCCGGGTCATACGGTAAATCTCTTCAAGTATTTCTGTAGTAATATCTCGTCCGCCAAGGCCCGCAATATAGCTGAATACATGGGGATGCCGGTCATGGTTGCAAAGGGCTGCCCGGATTTCCTGAGCAAAAATGCCGCCCGCGCCGAAAGAGCAGTTCCGGTCAATCACCGCTATCTTTTCAGCTTTCCCTGAAATGTCTCTTATCAGATCTGTAGGAAAGGGCCGGAACATTTTGAGTCTGAGCAATCCTGCTTTTTCTCCCTGCGCCCGGAGATCGGCAATCACCTGACGGCAGGTTCCGGCTGCTGTTCCTACGATAACCATGATAATCTCTGCATCTTCACATTGAACCGCTTCCGCACGCCCGTATTTCCGCCCGAAGATGGCTTGAAATTCCGCTTCTGTTTTCTCAAACCGGTCTGCGACCTGTTCCATAGCCATCTGAATGCCGTGGCGCATTTCCATGTAATAAGCCGGGGGAGCCATCTGGCTGATGGCACAGGGATTTTGTGTATCAATCTGAAATCTTGGAGAAAAGCTCGGCAGAAAACGGTCAGCATCTTCCTGCTCGGGCACATCAACCGGCTCATAAGTGTGAGACAAAAAGAAAGCATCCAATACTACCATAACCGGCAGATTCACCATTTCTGCAAGCCTGAAGGCCTGAAGCGTGGTATCCAATGCTTCCTGAGCATCAGCGCAATACAACTGTATCCAGCCAGTATCACGCTGGGAAAGGCTGTCGGTCTGATCCATCCAGATATTCCACCCCGGACCCAGCGCACGGTTGACTTCTGCCATGACAATAGGCAGACGGGCAGCCGATGCCCAGTGAAGCAGTTCGTGCATCAGTGCCAGCCCGTGAGAAGAAGTTGCCGTAAAAGTCCGCACTCCGGTGCTGGACGCGCCGATCACTGCGGCCATTGCCGAATGCTCGCTTTCTACGCAGATAAACCGGGCATTCATTCTGCGGTCCGCACAATATTCGGACAAAGCTTCCATTATATGGGTCTGGGGAGTGATGGGATAAGATGACATTACCTGAACCCTTGCAAGCCGCACGGCTTCGGATACGGCATGACTTCCTTCCAGAACTTCTTTCATTTATTTTTCCTCCTCTAAGCTGATGGCATTGCGCGGACATTCCACGACGCAGATTCCGCATCCCTTGCAGTAATCGAAATTGATACGCCGGGACGCGAGCGGCGAGTTATCGGCATCTGTCTCATGTCTCCTCAGCACAGCAATTTCAGGACAGAAAATCAGGCAGTTGTCACAATCGTTGCAGATACCGCAGTTGAAACAGCGTCCGGCTTCTTCCAAAGCACAGTGTTCGGAAAAAGTCTGCTCGGTTTCGGCAAAGCTCAGGATACTTTCAGCCGGAGACAAAGCAACCGGCTTTATGCGATCCGCAGGCTCAAAATAGTCCGGGTTGATGTCTTCAAAAGAAACCTGATATGGATTTCTGTTTTTACGATTCTCTCCGAGATATATTTCCATTGACAGCGATGGACCGCTTCCCACCCGGCATTCGGCCAATCTTTCCTCGATAGCATCCCATCCTTTTCGGAAAAAAGTATCCAAAGCCATTGCCGCCTGTTTTCCAGAAGCAACGGCATCGCTGACACTTTTGACAGGGTTGGTCAGGTCCCCGCCGAATACCGTCGGGAGATATTGCCGGATCAGGGTGCAATGACTCATCATCAGCAGCTTTTCCTTTGTTTTTGACGTGGGCGGCGGAAATGAAAGCTCTTCTTTTATTGGAGGCAAATACCAGTTTTCATTGGCATCTGCACCGATAGCCGTGAAAACCTGCTGAACTTTCATGGTTTCGGTTTTATCACTATCCGGAATAACCCGGGGCCGGGTTCCGTCTTTCAGATCAACAGGTTTCATCTTCTGCACTGTGAGAAGAATATCTCCCATGTTTGCTTTCATCCTAAGCGGTGCAAGCAGTTCTTTGAGTTTGACTCCTTCTTTCAATGCGGTTTCCACTTCATGCCCGAAAGCCGGCATGTCCGATCTCCGCCGGCGATATACCAGCACAGGCTTTACTCCCAGCCGTATCAGCGAGCGCGCCACATCAAGGGCTGTATTTCCGCCGCCGATGACTGCCGCGGTTCCCTCAAGATTGGGAGCTTTTCCGTTTCGGATATCATGGAGCAGTTTTAACCCGTCATTTGCCATTGCCTCGCCGGGGATTCCCATGCGGACAGAGCGACCGTAGCCGCACGCGATAAAAACCGCTGAATAAGTATCTTTGGCTTTGTTCAGAAATGCCTGTGTCACTGGCATGTTGCAGAAAATTTTAACCCCGAGTCCTGTAATCCGCTCGATTTCATGATTCAGGACATTTTCCGGGAGACGGTAGGCAGGAATTCCCCAGCGCAGTACGCCGCCGGGAGCGCGGTCTGCTTCGAATATGTCGCATTCGTATCCCAGCCGGGCTAAAAAATACGCCGCGGACAAGCCCGCGGGACCTGATCCGGCAATCGCGATCCGCTTTGCCCCGTGTGAACTTTGCCGCGTGATTTCCTGCCACCCTTCTGCAATCGCCATGTCGCCGATGAACCGCTCCAGTTGGTGAATCCCGACAGGCTGATCGTATCCGCCGCGGTTGCAAGTCCTTTCACAGTTATGAAAACAGACGCGTCCGCATACCGCAGGCAAGGGATTTTCCATTAAAATAGTCTGATATGCTTCCCTGAACATCCCGCGGGACGCCAGCATTTCAATACGGGCAATATCTTCCCCGGCAGGACATGCCGCGCTGCACGGTGCTGTTTTTTCATCATAAGTCGGACGTACAAAACGCCATTCGCCTGTCATGTTGATTTCGGTGGTTATTTGGGATCGAGATATCAGCAAGGGTATTTCTTCAAACGGATTTTTTGTCATTTCTACCTCATAGCATCAATCGAAAAATGTTTCCGGAGTGCTGAAATGCCGATCTTATTAAAAAGGTTTAGCACATTCAGCAGATTGATAATGAAAATTCAGCACATTTCGGCTCGTCTTTATTTCGGTGTTATGTGCTGAAATTTCATTTCAGCACTCCGGATTTCCGATATTCAGGAAAATCGGACCTCGTTATAGGCTTCTTTTGCCGCGTCCGAGTTATGGCTTGTTTTTACAGGGATTTCTTTTTCAATAGCCTCAGCCACCGTGTCTGCCGGCGGCATTCCCATAATCTTTGCAAACGCGCCGATCATAGCCGTATTGATGATGGGATGAGTCCGCGTACCCAGATGATGTCTGAGGGCAATCTGCGTGGCATCCACCGTGGCGACGCGGTAATCTGAAAAAAGCTTGGGGTCAGGAATCCCCGGGCTGTTGATAAGAATCATGCCCCCGGGTTTAAGTCCCTTGGTTACATCCGCGGTTTGCAGAAGCTTGGCATCCAGAACCACCAGATAATCCGGAGTATAGACGTTGCTTCGTATCAGAATTTTTTTATCATCTAATCTCAGATAGGCTTCCACCGGCGCGCCCCGCCTTTCCACGCCGAAAAGCGGAAAGGTCTGCACCTCATAGCCCGCCTTGAAAAATGCTTTTGCCAATATGACGGAAGCCAGCACTGTTCCCTGTCCCCCGCGACCGTGAAAACGTATTTCCTGCATAATATTCAACCTCTTGTCAACCTTTGGAAAATTCTAGGAGTTACGCAGTTCAAAATTTTCCGGTGGGTCGGACATTCCTGTCTGACCGGACATTCCTGTCTGACCGGACATTCCTGTCTGACC
>DYRK01000075.1:6688-15451 GCA_020718785.1 Desulfatirhabdium butyrativorans
CGGACATTCCTGTCTGACCGGACATTCCTGTCTGACCGGACATTCCTGTCTGACCCGCCAAAACAGTCTGCTCTCTCTGATCGGATAAGTTTCCGTGTATCATCAAATAATTCATGAAGCAAGTATTTACCCGTCAAAAAACAGACACGGTGCGGCAAATTATATTAAAACAGTTTAAAATCAATCAGTAAGATGCCGTTCATCCGGCATATATGAAAAATTAAGTTGCTATTTATGATAAATCTGCTTATTTTTCAGACAGTGTCTGTAAAACCGGATTACGGATTCACCGTAACGGTTCCGGAAAAAATAATCTGTCAAGGAGCAAACATGGCTAAAGAAAATGAATTGACCGCAGGGGATATTATTTCCTCTCTGCTGAATGTTGTGGCATATATTATCAGTCCGATCCTGCTGATATGGGCGGTAAATACCCTGTTCATTTGCGGAATTCCCATGTCGTTCAAGACATGGCTTGCGGGATTTGTCCTGATTATGCTTCTCAAGTTTCATCTGAGAGGAACGGGCAATTCTTATGAAAATTATGATGATGAGTATTATTATGAGGAGGACGATGATGAAAAAGATGATGAATACGAATATGAAGAACCTCATAAAAGCAAAAAAAAATCCCCCTCGGATGAATCCCGATGAAACCGGATTTTCTGATTTCAGAATGTATCCGCTGCGGAACATGCTGCAAAAAAGGGGGACCTGCGTTTCATTCCCAAGATAAGTATCTGATTGAAAAAGGAATTATTTTATTAAAATATCTTTACACGATCAGAAAAGGCGAACCTGCCTGTGACAATGTCAAAGGAAATATCTTCCTTGTTCCCTCGGATATAATAAAAATAAAGAGCCGGAAAAACTTCCGCGCCTGTATTTTTTTCAAGGAAAAAGAACGCGGCTGCGAAATTTATGAAAACCGGCCCGCGGAGTGCAGAGCATTGAAATGCTGGGATACACAGGATATCGAAGAGCTTTATGAGCAGAATCGTCTGACGCGCAAAGACCTCCTGTCAGGTATTGAAGGGCTGTGGGATCTGATTGAAACCCATCAGATGCGATGTGATTATGAAACAATCGGATATCTTGTGAAAAATCTCAACGAAGAAAAAAAAGAGGAAGCCCTCGAAGAACTGACAGATATGCTTCATTATGACAGCCGGATCCGTTCCCTTTCCGCAGAAAAAGGAGGCATTGATGCGGAGATAACACTCTTTCTGTTCGGTCATCCGCTGACACAAACGCTCAGACGCTTCGGCATCTCCGTGGAAAATCAGGGAAACACTTTTAATATAACGCTTTCAAATATCTGATAAAATCAACATAACTCTTTTTATTCCATAAAAAAATGATTATAAAATCCGCCGAATTCCTTACAAGCGCGGCAAAATCCTCGCAGTATCCTCCGGGAGAATTGCCGGAAATTGCATTTGCGGGCCGTTCCAATGTGGGAAAATCTTCGCTGATAAATACCCTTGTGAACCGGAAACATCTCGTAAAAACAAGCTCTACGCCCGGCAGAACACGGCTGCTTAATTTCTTTGTTATTAATGAGTCATTTGCCTTTGTTGACCTTCCGGGCTACGGATACGCAAGGGTTCCCGATCCGATCAAGAAACAATGGGGTCCAATGATCGAAACCTATCTTTCCACCCGGACATCTTTGAAAGGGGTGGTGCTGATTACGGATATCCGCCGTATTCCGGGGGATGAGGAACTGAGCGTTATTAACTGGCTGAAATATTACGGTATTCCGAAAATATTGGTGCTGACAAAAGCAGACAAGCTTTCAAAGACCCAACAGATTGCCCGGCAGATTGCCGCCGCGAAAAAATTTTCTGTTGACAAAGGGGAACTGCTTCTGTTTTCCGCATCATCCCGGCAGGGCAAAGAGCGTGTGTGGGAGAGCATCGAGACCATGATCCGCGATAAAGAACAACCTATAATATCCGAGGCATGAAACGTGAATATAACTGAAAGACGTCCTGATTTCAAATCCGGATTCGTGAGCTTTGCCGGCGCGCCCAATGTGGGAAAATCAACTCTTCTCAACCGGATGCTGGGGGGAAAAGTTTCCATTACCTCCAAAAAAGCCCAGACTACGCGCAACCGTATTCTCGGTGTTGTACATCGCCCTTCGGCACAGTTTGTTTTTCTGGATACTCCGGGGGTTCATAAGGCAAAAAATATGCTGAATGTCAGAATGGTGGATGTAGCAATGTCTGCCATAGCAGACGGGGATATTATCCTTTTTATTGCAGACCTTTCCGAGCCTGATCCGGTATCTGAAGATATACTATTGGAAAAAATCGGAAAACAGAATAAGCCTGTGATTCTCGCACTGAACAAATCCGACCTTGTGAAAAAAGCGGAAATTCCGGAAGCCGAAGAGAAATGGAAAAAGAGATATATGTTCAAAGCAGTCATTCCTGTTTCCGCAAAGCACGGCACACAGATCGAACTGCTGCTTGACTCCATGGAAGAACTCCTGCCCTTTGGTCCGGCTTATTTCCCGGAAGACGCGCTTACCGATATGCCGGAGCGGTTTATTGCCGCGGAAATGATACGCGAGAAAGTGTTCCGCTTTACAGGGCAGGAAATACCCTATTCCGCTGCTGTGACAGTGGATTCTTTTTCCGAGGAAAACAGAGAATCTCTTATAAAAATTCATGCTACCATTCATGTGGAACGCGACTCGCAGAAAGGCATTCTCATAGGTAAAAACGGCATCAAATTGAAAAAAATCGGCGAAGAAGCCAGAAAAGAAATCGAACAGATGGTCGGCGCAAAAGTCTTTCTGAAACTTTTTGTGCGGGTACAGAAAAACTGGAGCAAAGACACAAGGGCATTAAGGAATTTCGGCTACTGATGATTCTCTCATTTCATCCTATTTTTGAAGGAGACAAAAATATTTATTGCGCGGGCAGGGAACCCGGAGCCGATGATCTGGCTGCTGTCAGAGCAGCCGATGCGGTGATTCTTCCTCAGGGATGCAAAGCTTCGCTTTACACAATGGCGCGTGAAAATTGTGCAAATGTGTTTCCGAATTACGATTCAAGATTCGGATATCCGGGCAAAATCGGACAGACCCGCCTGTTTCGGGAACTGAATGCCCCGCACCCGAAAACCGAAATTTATACTTCTCACTCTTCACTTTTCACTTCTCACTCCTCACTTCTCACTCCTCACTTCTCAGTTCCCTTTGTCTTCAAATTCGACTGGGGCGGAGAAGGAGACAATGTGTTTTTAATCCGCTCTTCGGAAGAATTCGAAGCAATTCTGCAAAAAGCCGCCGTGTTTGAGAGTACAGGGCAGTCGGGCTTTCTGATACAGGAATATATTCCTTCGCAAAACAGAGATTTACGGGTGGCGGTTATCGGACAGAAGATGATATCGTACTGGCGCGTTCAGAAAGATACGGAAAAATTCTGCTCCAATCTGTCAAAAGGAGCGGTCATAGACAGCGATTCGGACCCGGAGATTCGGGCAAAAGCAGCCGCTGCTGTCCGATGGTTCTGTGAAAAAACAGGTATCAATCTTGCAGGATTCGATCTTCTTTTTTCTCATGATGAAGAAAAAAAACCGCTTTTTATCGAGATCAATTATTTTTTCGGCAGACAGGGACTCGGCGGATCCGAGCGGTTCTATGACATACTTACAGAAGAGATCAGAACATGGATAAAGAATCTGTGACAGAGCTTTTCACCGGGCTTGATGATACAGATATCAAACGGGAACATCATAAAGCAAGGGAACTCAGGCAATCCCAGTGGTGGAAACGCTGCTGTGCAAAGGGAAAATGTTTTTACTGCGGCAGTCCCACCCCGTCCAAAGAACTTACAATGGATCATATTGTTCCGCTTTCCCGTGGCGGCAGGAGTGTAAAAGGAAATGTGGTTCCCTGCTGCAAAACCTGCAATACCAATAAAAAGCAGCTTTTGCCTATGGAATGGGAAGCTTATCTGCACAGTGTGCGGCTGAATAAAGATTCGGGCGATGTTTGATTCATAAAGCCCTATCCCGATCCGGAGTGCTGAAACAACGTGAGTTCGACGTTTCCCCCTTTTGTAAAGGGGGATTAAGGGGGATTTTCAGCAGGTTACACAGAAATCCCCCCTGCCCCCCTTTAAAAAAGGGGGATTAAAACAGGCTGATTTAATTCGTTATTTTCTTATGTCGAACTCACGTTGAAACAGACAAAAAACGGCTTGCAAAGCCGTTTTACTGTAAAACGATTTTTCAAATCGTTTTTAATAAAATCAGCATATTATAATTTTTTGTCCGGTTCTGACAAAGAGTGAAAAAAATGCCGGGGGTCTCATCGCCACAAATTTTTAATCCAAGTTATCAATTCGTTGAAATCCCAATTTTTTATCCAAAGAACGCTTTGAATTCCGGAGACGGCAATCGTAAAAATGGCAGCCAAAATGTTCAATATCTTAATCAGCGAGTCATCCGAATCTTTTTTATGCAGAAAGGTAATCGTCAGGAAAATAGTAACAAGGGGCGGAATCCATAGCCAAGAAAAATTGAATATGTTCGCTGACACCGCCAGCCCGAAGATAACAATCAGCGAAGGCAGACAAAGCTTTTCAATTCGCTCCTTTTGTTTTCTCCGATTTTCACGTTCTTCTAAAGAATGCCAGTGATAACCCGGAATGGGGCGGCCGTTCAGGAGCTTGCGGATGGATTCCAAAGCTCTATTTCGGACATAGCTATCATCATAATATAAGCATCGGTTTAAAGCATGCAGAACTTTTCTTAACACATTTTCATCTTTGATTTCCAATTTGCCCAGACTTTCGGCGGTTGCCCTTCGCACCCAGTCATCCTTATCGTTCAAAGCCTGCAATAAAGCAGAAAGGACTTTTTCATCCGCCTGACCCAATTTGCCCAGACTTACGGCGGCTGCACTTCGCACCCAGTAATACTTATCTTTGAAAGCCTGCAATAAAGCAGAAAGGACTTTTTCATCCGCCTGACCCGAATTGCCCAGACTTACGGCGGCTGCCATTCGCACACAGTCGTCCTTATCCTTCAAAGCCTGCAATAAATCAGATTCTGTCTGCCCAAGTTTACCCAGAATTCCAGCTTGACCTAAAAAACCTAGACTTCTGGTGGCTGCCCTTCGCACCGAGCCATTGTTATCGTTCAATGCGTTCGATAAAGCAGAAATGACACTTTCATCGGCTTGGTCTATTTTGCCCAGACTGTAGGCGGCTTCCCATCGCACCGACTCGTCGTTATTTTTCAAAGCCTTCAATAAAGCAGAAATAACAGTTCTGTTGGCTTGCCCCAAATTGCCCAGACTTTCGGCGGCTACCATTTGCACCCAGTCATCTTTATACTTCAAAGCCTGCAATAAAGCAGAAAGGACTTTTTCATCCGCCTGACCCATTTTGACCAGACTTTCGGCGGCTGTCCTTCGCACCAAGTCATCCTTATCGTTCAAAGCCTGCAATAAAACAGAAAGGACTTTTTCATCCGCCTGACCCGAATTGCCCAGACTTTCGGCGGCTGCACTTCGCACCCGGTAATCCTTATCGTTCAAAGCCTGCAATAAAGCAGAAATGACGTTTTCATCCGCCTGACACAAATTGCCCAGACTTTCGGCGGCTGCACTTCGCACCCGGTAATCCTTATCGTTCAAAGCCTGCAATAAAGCAGAAATGACGTTTTCATCCGCCTGACCCGAATTGCCCAGACTTACGGCGGCTGCACTTCGCACCGAGGCATCCTTATCGTTGAAAGCCTGCAATAAAGCAGAAGGAGGCAAGAACTTTCCCCATGTCTCTGTCAGATGAGATGTAAAAGCATAAAAATCCGAATTGATCCATTTGGATAATCTTTTAATGGCAATGTCCGAAAGCCGTTTCAAGACTTCCTGCGGTTTTCCTTCAGGCGCACAATCGGCAAAACCTTGGGCGGCAAATTCAAATTCCCGCATTAAAAACCATGCAATGTGGCGTTGCCATTGCCATTTTGGAAACAATATGCGGCCGGGGCTTAGGGAACTCAGCAGCCATCGGCTCGGGGCTTTATAGACATTCAGAATATGTAGCAATAACTTTGAGACTTTTTCCGCTCCGCTTCTGCTTCTTCCCATAATTCCGATAATGAGCAAATGCACTTCCCGCCACCATGCCTCATGCAGATGACTCATTACCTCATCAATGCACCGCATTTCATTGAAATTATCGGCAATATAGCGGGCAGTGAGATATTCCTGAAACGTGCGGTGGGAAAATTCCAATGTGCCGTCGCCACGTCCCTGCAACAAGCCGCTGCGATCCCGAATTGCCTCAATAAAATCACGGGCTTCCTGTTCCACAGGCTTATCTATCCGATATCCCAAATCTTTCAGCTTTTTCAGTTCAATCGCCAATTGCGCCGCAACTTCTTCTTCAGGAGCGGCAAATCTCTCGGTTTGCTGATGAAACCAATAGGCAATGGGAGCGATCAGGCTCAACTTGGTTTTCCAATCGAATTCGCCGATTAAGCCCGATGCCTTGATTTCCTTGATCTTATCCCATGTTTCAAGAAGCACTTCGCAGCAGGTTTCATACAAATCCGCACGGCGTTGGGGCAGGGAATGATATTTGCGATAGACCACCGCAATGATGGTACACAAGAGGGGATTCTGCGCCAATGCGCTGACCCGCTCGTTTTCCTTTATTCTTTGAATCAGATTTTCCGCATCCTGCTTTGCGCCTGCCGGGTCTGTCTGACCGTAAGCCGTGTCATACCAATGTGTTACAAACAGAGACATATCATCAAGAGTGAAAGGCTGTATCTCCACCCGGCGGAAATCTGCACCCAGATTCAAAGCGGCAAAGCCGTGGGGACGGGTGGTGAGAATGCAGTTATTTGAGCCGTGATTTGAGACAAATGCTTCCACGGCTTCAAGCAGACACCGGCGGGCGTCTCTGTCCGGCACTTCGTCCAGACCGTCCAAGAGTAAGAGACATTTTCCTGATTTCAGCGAATGCGAGATAAACTGAGCGCATTTCTCGAACCGTGCGTCTTTTTTCACGAATTGAATGACTTCATCAGCCAGATTGAAGGTATGGGGCTGTTTGGCAAGTTCGCTTAAACGAACCACAAACCGCCGCAATTCCAGCACAATCGGCGCACGGTTTTCAGCAAAACGAGACCCCAAGAGATGTTCCTGAGCCTGCTGTTTTTTGGCAAATATCACCGCAAGCCAGCGAGTCAAAGTCGTTTTGCCGCTCCCCGGATCGCCGACAATGAGCAATCTCGGATGTCGGCTCAATGCCTCTGCAATAGACAAAGATTCGACTCGGGGTTTTTCCCTTTCCATGCGCCTGATTTCACGCTGCATTCTGAACTTTTCGGCATCGTCGCCGGACAAATTTTCTGCTTCCCGCTCATCTTCGTAAGCCTGACGAGCGGAAAAAGTATCCTGCCGTATCTGTATGGTCAGCCGGACAAAGATATTTTCAAGGGAAATCTCATTCAGAGCCGCGTCGCTTTCCGGCAGCCCTTTCATGGAAAGGCGGTTGTAAATTTCAGAGACTTTGTTCAGATAGTCTTTTTCTTGTTCACCGGAAGACATTGAAATTATTCTCCTTAAATTGTCTGAATCAGGATTTTCGGGATTAAAGGATTTTCAGGATTTTAGTCAGAACGCAAAATCCATGCCGATTTTAAGAGTCATAGCCGCTATATTATTCGGCGTCCAAAAATTCTCTGATCCGTGCAAAAAAACTTTCGGTATCTCCCGGTTCTGTCCATATCACCTGGGGATCGGCTCTGAACCATGTCATCTGGCGTTTGGCATATCTTCTGGTATCCTGCTTCATGTTTGCCACGGCTTTATCTATCGGAACACTTTTTTCAAGAACTTCGGCAATATGGCGATAACCGATAGACTGCATGGAGTTGAGATTTGACGAATATCCCATGTTCAGCAAATTTCCGACTTCTTCAATCAATCCCTCGGCTATCATGGCTTCGACTCTGCGGTTGATGCGTTCATAAAGAACAGCCCGGTCTGTGCAGATGCCGATTTTCAGAGCATTGAACGGCTCGTCTGCGAATCCGTGTCCGCGCTGATATTCGGAAATTTTTTTGCCTGTGCTTTCATAGACTTCAAGCCCTCTTAAAATTCTGTAGCGGTCATTGGGATGAATTTTTTCAGCGGAATACGGATCGCATTGCTGTAAACGGCGATAGAGAAAATCGAGTCCTTTTTCTTCGGCTTCCTGTTTCAACCGTGTCCGAATATGAGGATCCGCAGGCAGAGCGTCAAACAATCCGTGCAGCAATGCTCTGATATAAAATCCTGTTCCACCTGCAACTACAGGAAGAATATTTCTCTCATGAAGTTTTCTGATTTTCTCGCGAGCAATTTCTGCAAATTTCAGGGCATCGAAGGCTTCATCCGGATCGGCAATGTCAATCATATAATGACGGACGCGTGCCTGTTCCTCCCGCGTGGGCTTTGCCGTACCTATGTCCATATACCGGAATATCTGCATGGAATCCGCGCTGATTATCTCACCGTTGAAAGTTTCTGCAACTCGGATTGCCGCGGCGGTTTTTCCTATGCCTGTAGGACCGCAGATAACCACTATTTTGGGTTTGTCAGGAGACATCATTTTTGTATTTTTCTCGTTCCCAAGCCCCTGCTATTTTTTCTCGTTCCCAAGCCCCTGCTTGGGAACGCACTTGCCGGGGAAGCCCAGGCTTCCCGTGACGGGAGACGGCCGAAGCCGGGGCTTCGGGCGCAGA
>DYRK01000076.1 GCA_020718785.1 Desulfatirhabdium butyrativorans
TTTTTTCTCGTTCCCAAGCCCCGGCTTGGGAACGCACTTGCCGGGGAGGTTCCCCTGCTTCCCGTGACGGGAGACGGCCCGAAGCCGGGGCTTGGGAACGAGGAAAGGAATAATATCATAACCCTCTCTGATTTTGCAAAGACTTCCCCGCTATTCGGAATATTTTTTTTATAACAATATGATTTTAAAATAGAAAATATATCTGATAGCATCAGCCTGCGTTTTCTGATTTTTTATTGACAGAATCAGAAAGTTTGCTAATATCGGCAGACTGAACGAAAAAGGAATACACCAAATGGATGTGATTGTTGATTTTTGCGTTGTGCCGATGGGAGTCGGGGTTTCTGTATCGGAATATGTTGCCGCGTGTCAGCGGGTTCTCGCGGAAGCCGGTCTGAAAACGCAGCTTCATGCCTACGGAACCAATATCGAAGGCGAATGGGATAAGGTTTTTGCAGCCGTGAAACGCTGTCATGAAGTGATCCATGAAATGGGTGCGCCGCGGATTACCGCAACTCTCAAAATAGGAACCCGTACTGACCGGAAACAGAGCATGAACGATAAAATCGAGAGCGTTCAGCGCAAATTGCTATAGATTTTCAGAAATTGAATTTCACAAGGAAGCAGGGAGGAGATCATACTTTTCGTATATCTCCGACCGATGACGCAGTGAAATTTGATTTCCGGAAGTCTATAAAATTTAATTTCAGCACTCCGGAGGGCAATGCTTGACAGAACTTATGCAGACCATACGCCAACAGATAACAGATCTGCTGTCGCGAGGAGAATACGGAGCCAGAGATATTTCACAGAATATCGGAATACGGGAAAAAGAGGTCTATCCCCATCTGCCTCATATTGCCCGCTCCTTGGCTTCGCAGAAAAAGAAACTCTTTGTCGAGGCTCCGGTATGTCTTTCATGCAGCTATGAATTTGAAACGCGGAACAGATATACGCGGCCCGGACGCTGTCCCCGATGCAAAAGCGAGCGTATCCGTGAACCGCGATATCGGATCGTGTAATGTATCGAAACTTTGTGAAACATTCAGGCGGGCATAATCTGCGCTTTTGAAATCCGCCGTAAAACGATTTTGCAAATCGTTTTACACTTAAACAGACACAAAACGGCTTGCAAAGCCGTTTTACTGTAACATAAGGAAACACACAACTGGAATATTTTATTCATAATTACGGCTACTTGGCTATTTTTGTAGGCACATTCTTCGAAGGGGAAACCATACTGGTGCTGGGCGGCATTGCAGCATATCAGGGATATCTGAAATTAGCCTGGGTGATGCTGTTCGGATGCGTCGGGACAATTCTCGGAGACAACCTGTTTTTTTTCCTGGGCAGAAAACACAGCAAATTCATGCTGGTCAGGCGCCCTTCATGGAAACTCCGCATCGTCCGGGCTTCTCAGCTGATCGAACGCTTTCAGACATTCCTGATTCTTATTTACCGTTATCTTTACGGATTACGCTCGGTCATTCCTTTTGCATTAGGCATGACGCCGGTTTCCGCGGCACGATTTGTGTCTCTGAGTGCCATAGGGGCAGTTATATGGGCGATTGTTGTGGGCGGAGGAGGCTTTTTCTTCGGCAATGCCCTTGAAATGATGATCGAAAAAATCAAGCGGTATGAATTGGCATTTTTAGCGGTACTTGCCGGAATCGGTCTGATAATCTGGCTTATCCTTTATTATCGCAGCACGAGAACCAAACCCCCACCGGATAGTCAAAACGGGGGGCAAAACGAGGTCGGCAATAATGCAGAAAGACCGGATTCGCTGGAATGAGAAATATAAAAACAAGGAAACCTCCTGTTCCGAAGTTTCCGGAATTGTGAGGCAGTTTTATTCTTCCGCGGCAAAAGGAAGAGCGCTGGACATTGCCGCAGGCACAGGAACAAACTCATTATTTCTTGCAGAACAGGGCTTTTCCGTGGACGCGGTGGATATTTCGGACATCGCATTGAAAAGATTTGCGGGTAAGCATCCCAAGCTTTATCCGATCTGCGCTGATCTTGATACCTTTGATATTCCCGGAAACCGCTACAGCCTGATTATCAATATCCGATTCCTGAACCGCAGGCTTTTTCCATATATCCGGGAGGGGCTTGTTCCCGGAGGAATTCTTATTTTCGAAACTTATCTCGAAGGACCGGGTCAGGATTATTGTCAATCCTCCTGCCGGGATTATCTGCTGCGCGGCAATGAACTCCTCCATTCTTTTTTATCCCTGAAAATTCTTTTTTATCAGGAAACAAAAGAGGCTTCGCGGAATGAGAATGAGTTTCATATCGCCTCACTTGCGGCGATGAAATGCTGACGATGAAACCGACAGCAGCTCCCACGTTCAATCCGTATATTGCACTGATTGTCGGTGTTGCTGCCGTATCCACAGGTGCTGTTTTTGCAAGGCTGGCAGACGCGCCCGCGCTGGTAATCGCGGCATACCGCGTAGGTCTGGCAAGCCTTATTCTGCTGCCGATTGTCTGGAGGAAAGCCAGACCGGAACTGATGATGCTTTCCGGATCGGATATAAAACTTGCAGTTTTATCGGGCTTTTTTCTGGCTCTGCATTTTGCGGCATGGATTTCATCGCTGGATTACACTTCCATTGCGAACAGCGTTGTGCTTGCAGGCACCAATCCTCTGTGGGTGGGACTTCTTACCCCGTTTATCGCAAAAGAACGCTTGAAAAAAGGCACGATTGCCGGCATTATTGTCAGTGTTGCCCGGGGGCATGATTATTGCCGCGGGAGATTTTGCCACTGACAGCGATGCCTTGTTCGGGGATTTTCTGGCACTGACAGGGGGAATCTGCGCCGCGATTTATCTGCTTCTGGGACGGCATCTCAGAAGCAAACTTTCTTTGCTTGCCTATATTTTTCTGTGTTACAGCAGCGCGGCGATGATTCTCTGGGGGACCGTTCTGTGTCTCGGTTTGCCGGTCACAGGATTTGATAACCGGACGATTGCCGCGTTCTGGGCATTGGCAATTGTTCCCCAATTAATCGGCCATACGAGCTGCAACTGGTCATTGAAATGGTTCAGCGCGGGGCTTATTGCGGTCAGTCTGCTGGGTGAACCTGTGGGCGCAACGATTCTGGGATATATCCTTTTTGATGAAGGACTGACAGCGACAAAATTCATCGGCGGGAGCCTGATTCTGTCCGCGATCTGTATTGCCGCGCTCAGTGAAAAACCGTCGCCATAATCATAATAGAATTCAGATGGTTGAGGCTGAAGTCCGGCTTAAAATACCGGTTTGAGATCAAAGACCGGGAGAACATTATTCAATGAGCAGGCTTTGAAATTCCGCGGTGAGAAACACTTTTTTTCATGGGTTTCGACTGCATATTGTATATGAGGCAGATATAAGACACAATATATTGTTGTTAAAGTTATTTTATCAGATAAAAGCAAGATTTAACTATTGACTACTGACTCTTTAAAAGCTAAAAGTTCATTTAAATCACTTCCGGAGGAGTGCAAAATATTTAAACAAACTGAGTTCGATATAAGAAAATAACGAATCAAATCAGCGTGTTTAAAATCCACCCTTTTTTAGAAGGACAGGGATTTCTGCTTGAATTTCCCTTTTTGCACTTCGCGGGAATTGCACTGTATGTCATTTATCGGATAAACGTCGGATTAAACTATAATCGGATTAAACTGCAGATTTTAAGAAATTAAATTTCACAGGGCAGCAGGCCGGAGATAATACTCTTTCGTATATCTCCGGCCGATAACGCAGTGAAATTCAATTTCTGGAAATCTATATGACTCTCAGACTGAGAAGCGGGCTGAACCTGCTGATATATTGCTTTTTTATCGCAATCCGTCTGGGTGTCCGGGGAACATTATTGGCAATGCTTATCGGAATAACAATGGGGCTGTGCCGTGTCAGCACCGGACTTTTCAGACGGATTGACAGCGGAATGTATATTGAAATCACACGGAATATTTCGCTGCCGGCAATTATTTTCATTTTTTATTTTTTTGTCAGCGACCAGATACCGCAGATATTCGGTACGGAGGAATCCGTCCGGGCCCTGTCACTGACAATACATGAATTTTTCAGCTTTTTCTTTGCCCCTCCGATATTGTTTCCGGCCTTTTTGTTTGCTGTCATCACACTTGCCCTGCTCAATGTATCCCAATCCTTTGAAATCCGGATTGCACAAAACGGCTTGCAAAGCCGTTTTACTGTAAAACGATTTTGCAAATCGTTTCAGCGGCACAGACCGCACCGCCGGACAATTATGATTTTTTGTCCGGCAGTTTGCATTAACCCTTATCTGTTCCCTGTCAGCGGAACATATTGAGGTGTATATGCGGCGCAACGAAATCTGACAAGGTGTAAAAAATCTCAGGAATCGCGGCCGTCCTGATCTGAGAAAGGTTTTTTATAATGGAACCATACCGGGTTAAGGTTCCGTTTCGGGAGGGATCATATGCGGCGGACAGAATGCCGCTTTTAATATAATGGATTGATATTTATGGCAAAACCGTAAACGCGGAGCGGCAGCGTCTGTCTGCCCTGATATTGTCAGTAGATCGAAAGCTTTCCCGAAATGCTCGCATTTCCGGCGGATTTGTCAATCCGCCGGGAGCGGCCGGGGGACTTTTCGATCTACTGATTGTTGCAATTGAACGCCGACGGATTGTCGGCAGCTATGCTTTTGCTCACGGCTCCACGTCACGGATGGCAGATATTGCCAAAATGATCCATACAGTCAGACAGGTAATACACAGGTAATTTTTGTTTCTTACACGATTTTTTAAAAAAATGTTTTTTATTTTGCCGATGGTTTTTCAGAAGTCTTTATTAAAACGTGATGGATGATCAGTTTGTTTTATGTCAACGCAAAAATGATGCTATCGGTTTTATAGGGCAAGGTTTTTTTACAGCATAAGATTTTCGCCTGTAAATCCTGCCCGCTGACTTTCGCTCATGCCCTGAACAGGGCTGAATATAGATGTTCTTTTCTAAAAGATTTGACAAAAGAAGTATGTTGCAAGGGTGATGACCTTGTAAAAAATCATGTTTCAGGAACCGGCTTTAAACCAGAAAATACTCAGCAGGCCGGGCGCGGAAATCTTCACCGACAGAAGATAGTCAATAAGGTCATCTGTTATTTAATTAACTGTAAAATAAGGATATCGAAAATGTCACGAACTGTTCCCAAGTACGCTTTCAAATATATGCTTGCTGTTTTTCTGGCTCTGAGCGCTTATTCCTGCGCTGTCGTCAACGAAAGCATTGTTTATGAACCCGAACCTCCTGACAGCAGTGGCGGAACCATTGCTTCGCAGACCGGCTCCGAGTCTCAGACCGAGAAAACTGTTTCTGAAAAAAGCGTGGTAAAAGAGACTGTCAAAGCAGAGGTCTCCAAGACTGCCCGTCGTTTCGTGAAGCACAGCGGCAAGCCGGACGTTTTTCAGGTTGAGACCGATGTAAAGACGAACAAGGTAAAAACAGAGACTGCCGGGTCCGGAATAAAAGACCTGTCTGCTTTTCAGTCCGAAGAAGAGGGTTCCACGGTTGCCGAGGCTGAAATAAAAAAGGCAGTTGCTGAAAAAACAGCGGAAGAACCCGGAGTCGAGGAAATGGCAGACGAAGACTGCGGATGCAGCAAGGGCAGCGTGGCAAATAAAAGCTTTCGGAAAGGCAGCACGGATTCTACGATCAAAGACCGTATGGATGCCTTCGGTTCCATGCTTCTTCCATCGGTTTTCACCGAGAGCGAAGACAGACCCTCGGAAGATGACGTTGTGGATCCGGCTGATGAGAAATTCTATTCCAAGTACTCGAAAAAATGGGGTATCTATTTCAAAGGCACGGAGAACAAAGGTCTGATTTCCGCTATTGCCGAATGGTTCGGTACGCCCCATAAGATGGGAGGATGTTCGAAGTACGGAGTGGACTGTTCATGTTTTGTCAAAAATGTCTATAAAGAAGTTTACGGGATAAACCTGAACCGTTCCTCAAGCGGTATTTATTACAATGATCTGGTTCCTGTAAAAAAGGAAGAGTTGAAGGAAGGGGATATTGTCTGCTTCAAAATCAGAGGCAGAAGAATCTCTCACATCGGCATCTATCTGAAGAACAACAAGTTTGTCCATTCAAGCCGGAGCAAGGGCGTCACCATCAGCGATCTGAATCAGCAATATTTCAAGCGAAGATACTTCTCAGGCGGACGGATCCTGGAAAGAGGCATGAATGCTTCGAAAGCCCTGCCTTCAAAAAGGAAAACAACCAGCTCGCGTTAATCGCCAGTTACAGGTGCCATGGGACAGATACGCAGCCGGCTGTTGACAGACCGGCATAAGAGGTCTGCGGGTTTCGAAAAAACCCGCAGACTTTTGAACATCTGATGTGAGGAGTATCAATGACAGAGATTTCAGCAACTGATTATTCCGCGCTGGATAAACCGGAAATAACGATGTTCCTGTTTCACCCCAGAACCGCGCTGAGGATGTCGGATCGCGACGTGATGATTCCGGTGGGAGACAGAATTGTTGTGGGAAGCCGGTTTCATGTTGCTGGAAAAAAAGGAACGAACATTCTTTTTTTTCACGGCAACGGCGAAATCGTTCCCGAATACGATGACCTTGCGAAAATCTACAATCAGGCAGGCATCAATTTTTTGCCGGCAGATTACCGCGGATACGGGCGTTCCACAGGCAGACCTTCTGTGTCGGCAATGATGCGCGATTGTCACCTGATATTCGAATTTACAGAAAACTGGCTTAAAGAAAACAGCTATACGGGTCCCCTGATTGTCATGGGCAGGTCATTGGGCAGCGCATGCGCGCTGGAGCTTGCAGCCTGTTACAAAGAGCGGATTGACGCGCTGATCGTGGAAAGCGGGTTTGCATACACCGCGCCTTTGCTGCAACTTCTGGGCATTAACATCCGCTCTCTGGAATTCAAAGAAAATTACGGGTTCGGGAACAGAGATAAAATTCGGAAATTCGACAGACCCACGCTGATAATTCATGCACAGCAGGATCATATTATCCCTTTTTCGGACGGACAGGCACTTTATGACGCGAGTCCGGCTGCGGACAAGACCCTGCTTGAAATTCCGGGCGCGAATCACAATGACATCTTTCAGCATGGGCTGAAGGAATATATGGCAGCGATCATAACCCTGACGGCAAAGCTGAAAGTGAAAACTGAAATATGATACGCAGTTGAATTTATTTTCCTGATTGATTGGCGTTTATAAGCGTCCATTAGCGGTTAAAAATCATGCAACTGCTTAAATTCTATGAAAATTGAAAACAGTTTTATTTCAGAAAGGTTTCGATCTGCTTATCCAGGAAATCAGCAGACCGCTGTCCCACGACTTTTTCGGCAATTTTGCCGTCCCTGATAAAAAAAAGGATGGGAATAGCGTCTATTTTATAGGTGTATATCGCTTTTTCGCCGACCCAGTAAATCGGAAAATTGACCTTGAGTCTGTCGGCAATCGGCTGCATGGCAGAGGTGCCGCCGAAATCAACGCTGAGTCCGACCAATTTCAGTCCCCGGCTTTTATACTTATCATAAAGCTTTATAAATTCAGGGAGTTCACGGATACACGGCGCGCACCACGATGCCATGACCGTAATCAGGCAGGGACCTTTATTCCCCTTCATCAGTGTATCCAGCTCGCTTTCATCCATAGGCAGTATTTTAATGTTTTCTTCGGATCGGACAACAGCCGCGGAGAAAAGGAAAACAATTGTGAAAAAAATATATCTTAACGGCATGTTATGTTTACTTTCAGCCGCGACGATGTAAAGCCTGCCTGAAGACAGTGCCGCGGACTTTTTTATTTTTTGTCCAATTCTTTTTTAAGTCTGTTTTCAAGATCGGCAAAAAGTTTTTTTTGTTTTTCAGCTTTCTCTGTCCGGAAGGATTCGATTTTCTGATTTATTTCTTTTCTGCTGTTCTGAAAACGTTCGATTTCCTCATGAAGCGGATTATCTTTTCCATCCCTTTGGATTTCTTCGATTTTTATATAATCTTTGATAAAAAGTCTTGCGCCGTATCCGCTCTTCACCATATCTATGATTCCGGTTTCATGAAGTTTTCTGCATATAAAATTGCCGTGTTCCAGAGAAAAAGACAAGGCGCTGCAAACTTCTTCCACAGTGGGATTGGCGCGGTTCTGATGTTCAAGCACCCGCACTGCCGCGACCACAAGATGGGCAGCGGAATAAAAATCTTTGATTTCCATAAGATACCTCGGATATCGGCTGATGAATTCAGGGAATCGGAATGAAAACTGAAAAAGCTGTTTCCGATACGCATGATTCTTGACATAAGGAGCTAACGAGGGTATCATTTTTTCAAAATTTGTCAAGCCTGACAAAAACCGGGTTTTTTTCCTGAGAAACCCGGTTTATTAATGAAAAATCCGGTATAATTAAGCAATTCGGGAGAAAAGTCATGACCGAAATTATCGAAGTGAAAGCAAGGGAGATTCTTGATTCCAGGGGAAATCCGACCGTGGAGGTGGATGTCACCGTTGCCTGCGGCGCTACAGGACGTGCAGCCGTGCCTTCCGGCGCGTCCACAGGTACCCGGGAAGCATTGGAGCTTAGAGACAAAGATGCAAAGCGTTTTGACGGAAAAGGAGTCAGCATCGCTGTCAGAAATGTAATGGATGAAATCGCGCCCGCGATACACGGTCTGGATGCCGCGGATCAGGCAGCCCTTGACAGGCAGATGATCGAATTGGACGGCACTCCCAACAAATCGAGGCTGGGGGCAAACGCTATTCTGGGCGTATCCATGGCCGCGGCAAGAGCCTCGGCTCAGGCTCACGGTCTTCCGCTTTACAAATATCTTGGGGGAATCGCGGCCCGATATCTGCCGCTGCCCATGATGAACGTGATCAACGGCGGTGCCCATGCTGCCAACAATTTGGATATTCAGGAATTCATGATTATGCCGGTGGGTGCGGGCTGTATTGCCGAGGCTGTGCGGATGGGCGCGGAAACTTTTCATGCACTGAAAAAAATTCTGAAAAAAAGAAATCTGAATACCGCGGTCGGGGACGAGGGAGGATTTGCTCCGAATCTCAGTTCCAATGAAGAAGCCATACAACTGATTATGGAAGCAGTCACAGCCGCGGGCTACAAACCCGGCACAGATATCGGTCTTGCGCTGGATGCCGCTGCCAGCGAATTTTACAAGGATAACAGATATATCCTGAAATCCGAAAACAAATCGCTGACCTCTTCCGAGATGATCGCCTATTATGAAGAACTGGCAGAAAAATATCCCATCCTGTCCATCGAAGACGGGCTTGCGGAACAGGACTGGGACGGATGGGCAGAATTGACGGAACGGATGGGCGACTGTCAGATTGTAGGGGATGACATTTTTGTGACCAATCCTGAAATTTTTGCCAAAGGGATTGAAAGCGGCATCGGAAATGCAATCCTGATAAAACTGAATCAGATCGGCACGGTCACGGAAACGCTGGATACAATCGCCCTGGCAAAACAGGAATTTTACGCCACTGTCATTTCCCACAGGTCCGGCGAAACCGAAGATACTTTCATCGCAGACCTTGCAGTCGCGGTCAACGCGGGTCAGATCAAGACCGGTTCCATGTCGCGCACAGACCGGATTGCCAAGTATAACCAGCTTATCCGTATCGAAGAGGAACTCGGAGCAGGAGCCGTGTTTGCAGAGGATGTGCTGCTGTCCGAATGGACGGATGAGGACGAGGTGAGTGGTTAGGGGTTAGGGGTGAGAGGTCAGAGGGAGATTCATATCTTCCCCCCTGACCTCTCACCCCGAACCCCGAACCTCATAATGAGGCAAAGATGAGTTGCAGTACCAAATATATATTTGTAACCGGAGGGGTTCTTTCATCCCTGGGCAAAGGGCTTGCGTCCGCGTCCATCGGCGCGCTGTTGGAAAGCCGCGGGCTTACCGTGACTGTTCAGAAACTTGATCCCTATATCAATGTGGATCCCGGAACCATGAATCCCTTTCAGCACGGAGAAGTTTTTGTGACCGACGACGGCGCGGAAAGCGATCTGGACTTGGGGCATTATGAACGGTTTATCAGCACGGTGATGGGCAGGAAAAACAATTTTACCACAGGCAGAATCTATCATTCTGTGATTACCAAAGAACGCCGCGGAGATTATCTTGGCGGAACCGTTCAGGTCATTCCCCATATTACTGATGAAATCAAACAGAACATCCTGCTCGCGGCAAACGGAGCAGATATCCTGATCGTGGAAATCGGGGGAACCGTCGGAGATATTGAAAGCCTTCCTTTTCTTGAAGCCATCCGTCAGTTCAAAGCAGATGCGGGAAAAGAAAATGTGCTGTATATCCATCTTACCCTTGTTCCCTATATCGGAACCGCCGGAGAGGTCAAAACCAAACCGACCCAGCACAGTGTCAAAGAACTCAGAAGTATCGGTATTCAGCCGGATATTCTGCTGTGCCGGACAGAACGCTATTTATCCAAAGAAATCAAATCCAAGATCGCCCTTTTCTGCAATGTGAGCGTGGAAGCGGTGATCACGGCAAAAGATGTGGCAATTATTTACGAAGTTCCGCTGGTTTTCAGGCAGGAAGGCCTGGATGACCGGATTATGGAATATCTTCATATATGGGCCCGTGCGCCCCGTTTGGAGGCATGGGAGGAATTAGTCCGGAAACTCAAGAACCCGGAGCATGAAGTCACCGTTGCCGTGGTCGGCAAATATTCAAATTTTACAGAATCTTATAAGAGCTTAAACGAAGCTCTGTGTCACGGCGGCATTCCCTGCAACTGCCGCGTCAATCTCAAATTTGCGGATTCCGAACAGGTCAGCCCTGAAAATTGCCGCGAGATACTCGGAGATGCGGACGGAATCCTTGTGCCGGGCGGATTCGGTTCACGCGGCATTGAAGGGAAAATCTGTTCTGCCAATTACGCGAGGGAAAACAGAATCCCGTTTTTCGGTATCTGTCTCGGAATGCAGATCGCTGTGGTCGAGTTTGCGCGCAATGTGGCTGGCTTGAAAGATGCCCACAGTGCCGAATTTGATGAAAACACTCCGAATCCGGTGATATATCTGATGACCGAATGGTTGGACACACAGACCGGCGCAGTTCAGAACCGCGATGTCAGTTCGGACAAAGGCGGAACCATGAGGCTGGGAGCTTATCCCTGCTGTCTCAAACCGGACACGCTGGCTTTTCAGGCATATCAGTCTGAAAATATTTCGGAACGTCACCGGCACCGCTATGAATTCAACAATGAATACAAGGCTCGGCTTGAAGAAAAAGGACTGACGGTCAGCGGGCTTTCTCCTGACGGCGAACTGGTTGAAATCATAGAACTCAAAGATCATCCCTGGTTTCTCGGGTGCCAGTTTCATCCGGAATTCAAATCAAAGCCCATGAATCCGCATCCGCTGTTCGCATCTTTTATAAAAGCCTGTTTGATAAGGCGTGAAAATATCAAATCGTAGGGTGGGTGTAACTAACCCACCTCTTAACTATCCGATGCGATGGTGGGTTTCGTTGCACTTCCACCCTGCAAAAAAAAGATGGTGGGTTTCGTTGCGCTCTGCCCACCCTGCAAAAAAAAGATTTCACACATCATTTTTTTCCGCGTGTAAGAAAACATATCTGCGTGTGTAGTTTGATTATATGTTATAAAATATGCAATGAATATGACCCATATTTGCAGAGGGCTGATTTTCTTTTTAATAATAGCCGTGGCAACGATCATCTGGCCGAACAGCAGAACCGCCATTGACATAAAGGATATCGTGGTTCAGGTCACATATCTGGTTATTCTCGCGTTTTCCGGATTATCCATTTTATTTAAGGACAGATTCACGGTACGCAGAGACCCGGTGATGATTTCCGCCGCGGTATTCGGCATTATGATGATTGCAGCCTATATGACCACAAATCAATGCAGTCTGAATGAAAAAGCAGTCATGCCGCAACTTTGCGGTGTGATGACCTTCATTTTTGTAACGCACTGGTTTGATAAAGACGATATAGGGAAATTGGTGCGATTTTCTGTTGCCGCCGGGGTCACAGCTTCTGTTTACGGTATCCTGCAGTATTTTTATCTTGATCCTTTAAACTGGAAACATATCGGCGCATTCGGAACTTTGCGGGTACTTTCTTTTTTCGGAAATAAAAATTATTTTGCCATGTTTCTGCTGCTGATGATTCCTATGGGCGGATATGTCATTTTCACAGCAAAAACAAAAATCTCTTTTTTTTTCGGAATAGCGGCAGCAGCGACGATGATGTCGGCTCTCGCGCTTTCAAACAGCAGAGGAGCATTGCTCGGTTTTTTTCTGTCAGCAGTAGCCGCAAGCCTGCTTTTTTTTTTGAAGAACAAGAAAATTTCCGGAAAGAAAATCGGCTTTCTGAAAAAACTCGGATTCGCTGTTCCTCTTGCACTGATCCTCCTTATCGTATTTCTGGCTCAGGATATACGCAAAGATTATGCAAGGAGGATCAAATACCGCGGACATTACATCATGGAGCGCGTGTCTCTGTATCTGGCTGCGGCAGAAGTGATCGCAAGGCATCCGCTGTTCGGTGTTGGTCCGGGCAATTTTCTGACCGCGTATCCCCGGAATGAAAAATACAGGGTCAATACCGCGAATCCGAATTATGTACTGACCCACGTACATAATGATTTTCTCGAAATATGGGCAGAATACGGTCTGTTTACCTTTCTGGCATTCACGGGATTTTTGTGCTTTTTTGCACAGAAATGGGCGAGACGCTTCAAAGCCTCAAGGGAAACAGAAGAGCAGGCTGTACTCCTTATGATATTCTGTGCATTGAACGGATACCTTTTTTACAGCCTGTTGGACGTGGGCGGACGATATATTTCATCGGTGTTTTATTTCTGGTCAGTGACAGGAATCGGATATATTTATCTGGAAGATAAAGCGGATTTTGTTTCAATATCAAACATATTGAGCAGAAATAAATTCATGGTATCGGGTGCGGCTCTTATCATCCTGCTGATTTTTGGGCTGGCATATAAAAAAATACTTGCAAACTATCTTTCAGATGTGTATATAAACAAAGCATACGCTTCTTCTGTTCAGGGAAATTATGATAATTCTTTTGAATATTTAGAAGTAGCAGTCTCGGCGAACCCGAAATCGGTCGAAGCATATTATCAGAGGGGTTTTGTTTTTTTCAGTCAAAACCGGATTGATGCCGCGATAAATGATTATAAAAAGGTAAATGAAATGTCGCGGGATTATGTGAATGTGAATTTCAATATTGCCTCATGTTTTTACAAAAAAAAAGACTGGGACGCGGCTATACGTGAGGCAGAGATTTCACATCGTCTCTTTCCGGATTATGTCCCAACGATTATGCTGCTGGCTTACGGCTGTTATCAGGCAGGGAAGTTCGAGAAAGCGTCAGAGTATTGCGATTCGGTTCTACAAAGGTACAAAGGCCACAAACCGGCCTTGAAATTAAGACAACAATTAGAAGTAATAAACAAAAAGGAGGAAAAAAAATGGCAGTAAGGCGGAAGATTCTTACGTTAACATTGATCGGGCTGATGGCGGCTTTTATGGGGCCGATCTGTGCGAATGCACAGACAACTTACGAAATACCCCCTACAGATCTGACACTGGTGCAGACCGACGAGTATGACGCGATGCCGACATTCGGCTGGACATGTATCAGCGGTCCTACGTCTTTTGTAATTACAGCGGGTACCCAAGTTGTAAGTCCTGCTGAGGGCGGGGTATCAGCCGGTACGCTGAAATATGATGAAACGGCAAAAGTAAACAAATGGGACACCCGCACAGGTACAGCAGTCACAGGTAAAGACGGCTATTACAGCTACACATACAAGCCTACAACCGCATTGTCTGTAGGTACAGTAAGTTCATGGAAGGTAATGGCTGTAAGAGCGGCAAAAACAAAGAATGATGCCGATCTCGGATTTGACGGAACGAAATCCACGGCTACAAGCACTACTGGATTTTCGGTTTTCGGAAATGTTGCCCTGTCAATGACAGCAGCTCCGGCTCAAGTTGTAGCAGGGAAAGACACGGTTACGGTGAAGGTTGCGCTGGACAATTCGGCGGCAACATCAGGCGGCTTCACTGTGGCAACTTTGGATTTCGACGTGACATACGATACAGCCCTTCTTGATGCTCCGACGGTTAAAGGGGTAGGAAGAGTGACAACAACGCCTACAGCCACACCCGGAACAGGCAAAGTCACGGTTAAAATCGTCGCAAATATTGTCGCGGATACAACAGACATCGTGGAACTGGCATTCAAAGCCAAAGAAGGCGTAACAGGCGGTGATGTTGCTTTTGCTTTTGCCAATGTCACGGCTACCTCTGCCGATGTTAAAAAGGCGGCTAAGGTAAAAACAACTGAAACATCCAATGCCGCGACAAAAGTTATGCCTGCTGCTACGGAGGGAGTTATCGTCAGCGGCGGTACGGCACCTATGCTGATGGACGCTGTTGTTGCTCTGAAAATCTCGACAGCATTGCCTCTTACTACGGATCAGACAACAGCCGTTACCAAATATGCAGCCGGCATGGGACGAGCGGTAGGTGTGCGGGATGCGGTCTATGTGTTAGATGCACTTGCAAAATAATAACCCGGATTGACCAGTTCAGGGGACGCAGAATAAAAACTGTTCCCTCCCGGATGTTCTGAACAGGGTGTTCAAACAACAGAATATTGTTGTTTGGACACCCTTTTTTGTAATAAAAACAGGTATGAGGTAAGGGGTCAGAGGTGAGGGGAAAATGAATATCACCTTGATTTATACGGTCATGTCGGAGGAGTGCGGAAGTGAAAAAATAAAATTCCCTTCAGGAATTTTATTTTTTCTCTTTCGCATTTTGTAATAAAAACGGGTCAGAGGTGAGGGGAAAATGAATTGTGTTGAAATCAAAGTGCGGGGCTATCATCTGGATTTGTACGGTCATGTCAACAACGCCCGCTATTTGGAATTCCTCGAAGAAGCGCGATGGGCTGCATTCGAAGACCGATTCGATCTCAAAGAGTGGCAGCAGCGCGGGCTTTCTTTTTTTGTTGTAAACATCAACATCAGTTACCGAAGACCCGCGACGCTGGGAGAAATTCTGGAAATTCGGACAAAGCTTTCCCATATCGGGAATAAAAGCGGGGTACTTCGTCAGGAAATTGTGCTTAAAGGAACAGACACCGCGGTCACTGATGCGGATGTCACCTTTGTTATTGCGGATGCACGCACGGGAAAAGCCATTCCCCTTGAAGGAACCTTGCGTTCAGAATTCGAAGCTTTTCTATAAAAAACCCCTGACCCCGAACCTCGGACCCCTTACCTCTTTATCAGGCATGTCCGGATATGTCCGAAAGAAGAGCCGGTTCTATCCCCATCTTTCTG